>CAUVUZ010000062.1:0-7942 GCA_963555095.1 uncultured Streptococcus sp.
TCATTCGCTGTTCGTCACCTCAACTGTTTCGCAGGTATCATGATTACTGCCAGTCACAACCCTGCTCCATTTAACGGTTACAAGGTTTACGGTGAAGACGGTGGACAAATGCCTCCTCACGACGCGGACGCTTTGACTACTTATATCCGTGCAATCGAAAATCCATTCGCAGTTGAAGTTGCTGATGTGGAAGCTGAAAAAACTTCTGGTTTGATTGAAGTAATTGGTGAAGCTGTCGATGTTGAATACCTCAAAGAAGTTAAGGATGTCAACATCAACCCAGCCTTGATTGAAGAATTTGGTAAAGACATGAAGATTGTCTACACACCACTTCATGGTACTGGTAAAATGTTGGCTCGTCGTGCCCTTGCCCAAGCAGGATTTGACTCTGTTCAAGTTGTTGAAGCGCAGGCAACTCCGGACCCAGACTTCTCAACTGTAAAATCTCCAAACCCAGAAAGCCAAGCAGCCTTCGCCCTTGCTGAAGAACTTGGTCGCCAAGTTGGGGCAGACGTTCTTGTGGCAACTGACCCTGACGCTGACCGTGTTGGTGTTGAAGTTCTTCAAAAAGATGGTAGCTACCTTAACCTTTCAGGTAACCAAATCGGTGCTATCATGGCTAAGTACATCTTGGAAGCACACAAAAATGCTGGAACTCTTCCTGAAAATGCTGCTCTCTGCAAATCAATCGTTTCAACTGACTTGGTAACGAAAATTGCTGAGAGCTACGGCGCAACCATGTTCAACGTTTTGACTGGTTTCAAATTCATCGCTGAAAAGATCCAAGAATTCGAAGAAAAGCACAATCACACTTACATGATGGGATTTGAAGAAAGCTTCGGTTACTTAATCAAACCATTCGTACGTGATAAAGATGCTATCCAAGCCGTTCTTGTTGTTGCTGAGCTTGCTGCTTACTACCGTTCACGTGGTTTGACTCTTGCTGACGGTATCGAAGAAATCTACAAAGAATACGGCTACTATGCTGAAAAGACCATCTCTGTTACTCTTTCAGGTGTCGATGGAGCTGAGCAAATCAAAGCAATCATGGCTAAGTTCCGTGACAATGGTCCGAAAGAATTTAACGCTACTGCTATCTCAATCACAGAAGACTTCAAGGCACAAACTTCTACTACTGCTGATGGTATTGTAACTGCCTTAACAACTCCTCCAAGTGATGTTTTGAAATACACTCTTGCGGATGGTTCTTGGATCGCTGTTCGCCCTTCAGGTACAGAACCAAAAATCAAGTTCTATATTGCAGTTGTGGGTCAAAGCAACGAAGATTCACAAGCTAAGATTGCCAACATCGAAGCAGAAATCAATGCCTTTGTAAAATAAGCAAGATGAAAGATGAGATAAAACGATCTCATCTTTTTTTCGTATCAAATCCGAGCAATTTTAGAAACTTTGTGGCATACTAGTTTTATCAAAAAAAGAGAGGTATTCTTATGAATCAGTTTTTAGAAGATATTAAAGACCTTGAAGTGACTACAATTGCACGTGCACAAGAAGCACTCGATAATAATGAAACAGCAACCTTCTTCATCGGTCGCAAAACTTGCCCTTACTGCCGTAAATTTGCTGGCACATTGGCAGGTGTCGTAGCTGAAACCAAAGCTCACATCTACTTCATCAACAGTGAAGAACCAAGCCAATTGGAAGCCTTACAAGATTTCCGCTCACGTTATGGAATTCCAACTGTACCAGGCTTTGTCCACGTTGCAGATGGTCAAATCAATGTCCGTTGCGACTCTTCAATGTCAGCACAAGAAATCAAAGAATTTGCAGGATTGTAAAAAAGCCACTCATTGAGTGGTTTTTGTATGGTCAAAATTACGTTTTTTCAAGTAAGTCTTGTACCATTCTATGCAGTTCTTCAATCTTCTCAGATTGTTTCTCTAGTAAGATTCTTTGACTGAGTATTTCATCTTGAAGTTTATCAAGTTTTATTTGTTCATCCGGATTATCCTTTACAAAAAAGTTCGTCAAGGCGCTCGTTAACATCCCTATTGTTCCAATACCGACAAGCATCAGTAAAACAGCTAACCATTTACCAAAAATCGAAGCAGGAATAATATCCCCGTATCCCACAGTCGTTACCGTTACAAGCGCCCACCAAAGACTATCTGAGAAGGATTTTTCTTCAACAACGGACAAAATCGAACTTCCTACCAATACAATAAAGGAATTAAGATAAAAAATATAAAGTAAGCCATTTGTTCGTAAGAGTTTGCTAACCTTCTTTTCCAGTTTGCCAGTCAATCCAACAATTCTTAAAAGACGAGTTAGTTTGAGTAATTTTGTCAGTCTTGCTAGTCGGAAGATACGCCCTAATCGAAATACTGTAAAAATAGCATTCAATGGAAGAATAGCTAGCAAATCAAAGATATTTTCAAGGATAAACTGCCATTTTCCTTTACTTGCAAAGAACCGCCAGCCATAATCCACCACGAAAACAAACCAAATCAATAAATCAATAATACTGTATGGTGGATTGTCCAAATCAATCATCTCAGCAAATCCAAGTAAGACAAGAACAACGGATATCAGCGCAAGTATGATAATCGTTGCGTCATAGTAATCCTTGAATAACCATTTTCTCTTCACACTACTGCTCCTATAATTTTTTAATCATTATACCACACTGAATCCCTACTAGTATACAAACAAAAGAAGGCACTCGCCTTCTTTTTATATATCTGTCAGTGGTGTTGCGGTATCTGGGGAAGTATCGTAAACTTTGAAGTCAACTCCTACACCCAAATCAGCTTGTGCTAGCTGATTGACCATGGTCATATGAGCCAGTTCCTTGATATTGTTCTCTTTGGACAAATGCCCAAGGTAGATTTTCTTGGTTCGATTTCCCATTGCACGGATCATGGCCTCAGCACCGTCTTCGTTAGAGAGGTGACCAAGATCAGATAGGATTCGCTGTTTGAGTCGCCAAGCGTAAGAACCTGCTCGCAAAATCTCCACATCGTGGTTGGACTCGATGAGGTAACCGTCCGCATTCTCGACAATTCCAGCCATACGGTCACTTACATAACCTGTATCGGTCAACATGACAAAACTCTTGTCATCTTTCATAAAGCGGTAAAACTGTGGCGCTGCGGCATCGTGGCTGACCCCAAAACTCTCAATGTCGATATCGCCAAAGGTTTTGGTTTTACCCATCTCAAAAATGTGCTTCTGGGATGAATCCACCTTACCGAGGTACTTGCTATTTTCCATAGCTTGCCAAGTTTTTTCATTGGCATAAAGATCCATGCCATACTTTCGAGCCAACACACCGACTCCATGAATATGGTCTGAATGCTCATGCGTAATTAAAATCGCATCCAAATCTTCAGGCTTGCGATTGATTTCGCTCAAGAGACTGGTAATTTTCTTACCAGACAAGCCTGCATCCACTAAAATTTTCTTTTTTGGCGTTTCCAGATAAAAGGAATTTCCACTGGAACCTGATGCTAAAATACTGTATTTAAAGCCTATTTCACTCATTCTAGTCTTCTACTTCATCTTCCCAAATTTCTTCTTTCACTGCGTCCTTATCATAAGGGAGCACGATGGTAAAGGTTGATCCCTTACCGTATTCACTTTTGGCCCAAATAAAGCCATTGTGCTGTTTGATGATTTCCTTGGCAATAGCCAGACCTAGACCAGTTCCACCTTGTGCACGACTTCTTGCACGATCCACACGATAAAAGCGGTCAAAAATCTTCGGCAAATCTTGCTTTGGAATACCTAAACCTTGGTCTTTGATGGATAAAATCATCTGATCATCAGTGGTTTTCATGCTGACAGTAATTTTCCCACCATCTGGTGAGTACTTGATGGCATTGTTGAGAATATTATCAATCACCTGGGTCATTTTATCGGTATCAATCTCGATCCAAACTGAATTGATTGGGTAATCTCTAACCAGCTCATATTTTTTCTCCTCATCCTGACTTCTCATCTTATCAAAGCGGTTGAGAATAAAGGTGATGAAGGCTGTAAAATTAATCAATTCCACATCCAACCGAGTAGTCGCATTATCAATACGAGAGAGATGCAAGAGATCTGTCACCATCCGCATCATACGGTTGGTTTCATCGAGCGAAACCTTGATAAAATCAGGGGCTACAGGATCATACAAGGCTCCCTCGTCCAAGGCTTCAAGATAGGACTTAACACTAGTCAAAGGTGTCCGCAACTCATGGCTGACGTTAGAAACAAAGAGTCTCCGCTCACGCTCTTCCTTCTCCTGCTCGGTCGTATCGTGTAAAACGGCAACCAAACCAGAGATGAATCCAGACTCACGACGAATGAGTGCAAAACGCACACGAAGACTAAGATATTCTCCGTTAGCATTTTGGGAATCAATCATCAATTCAGGAATCTGTGTAATGAGGTCACGCAGTTCATATTCATCCTCTATCTTAAGCAATTCTAGGATGCTTTTGTTCAATGCCTCTTCTTTTACGATACCCAGCTGTTTCTTAGCCATATCGTTAATCATAGTAATCTGACCACGGCGATTGGTTGCAAGAACTCCATCTGTCATATAAGAAAGAATACTGTTAAGCCTTTTGGTTTCTTGCTCCAGATTCTCCTGCGTTAGACGAATGACCTCAGACAAGTCATTAAGGTTATTGGTGATGTTGGTGATTTCAGAGCTTCCTTGCATATCCAAAACTCGAGAATAATCCCCTGCAATCAAATCCTTGACCTTTTGATTAATCTGCTTTAGCCGAATATTATCACGGCGATTTTCTAGCAATAGCAAGGTGACCACCAAGATAAAGCCCAGCAAAATCAAGATAAAGATAAAATCACTGGTCAGAATCGTTTGTCTAATATCTTCAATCATTATTTCTCATATAGTAACCCACACCACGACGTGTTAGGATGTATTCTGGACGGCTTGGAGTGTCTTCGATTTTTTCACGCAAACGTCGGATGGTCACGTCCACTGTACGAACATCACCAAAATAGTCATAACCCCAGACAGTCTCAAGCAAGTGTTCACGAGTAATGACTTGACCAATGTGAGAGGCCAAGTGGTACAAGAGCTCAAACTCGCGGTGAGTCAAATCCAGTTCCTCACCGTATTTCTTAGCCACATAAGCATCTGGAACGATTTCCAAATCGCCAATCTGTAGGGGTTGGGATTTCTTTTCATCAGTTTCTTGACTATCCACTGAAGCGAGGTCCGTACGACGGAGCAATGCCTTCACACGCGCTTGCAACTCACGGTTTGAGAAGGGCTTGGTGACATAATCATCTGCCCCAAGTTCTAAACCGATAACCTTGTCAAACTCGCTATCCTTGGCAGATAACATAATGATAGGAACACTGCTAGTCTTACGAATGGTCTTAGCAACTTCTAAACCATCGATCTCAGGAAGCATCAAATCTAGAATAATAATATCAGGTTGCTCCGCCTCAAATAGCTCGATGGCTTCTCTACCGTTAAAGGCTGTTACAACCTCATAGCCTTCCTTGGTCATATTGAACTTAATAATATCTGAGATTGGTTTCTCATCATCTACAACTAATATTTTTTTCATATGTTCACCTTTTCTCTATCTATTATAACAAAAAAATGTAAAGAAGGCACAAATGGCTAATATCGGCCCTAATCTTCAAGAACTGTTTTATAAGCCTGCCAAATCTTTTGTTGAGGTTTCGCAAGTGGATAATCAGAAAATTCCTGAGGGGAGATCCAGCGAATTTCTCTGTCATCAAACTGTTTTGAATCTGTCACCTGACCCGCTAAGATTTGAATATGCCATTTACGATGGCTAAAGACATGCTTGACTTGATCAAATACTTGATGTGACCAATTAACTTCTAAATCATAATCCTGCTCAAAACTTTCTTGGGGTGTTGGACCGAAAGCAACGCTTTTTTCAGCGACCTGAGCAAATAGATTCAGCTGTTCCTCTTCCTGTGAAAACTCCTCTACTTCTATCAAGGGGAAATGCCAAAAACCAGCTAGCAGTTTCTCACTTTCGTTTTTCTCAAGTAGATATTGACCGCGGTCATTGCGCACAACCAAAGCCTTGAGATAGATTGGGAGAGGCTTTTTCTTGGGTTCTTTAATCGGATAAGAATCCATGGTTCCATTCTGATAAGCAGCGCTAAAATCCTTAACAGGGCTTTCTTCTGGTCGAGGATTAACTGGTGCCTCTATATCAGAACCCAAGTCCATCAAGGCTTGATTAAAGTCTCCTGGTCGTTCAGGATCAATCAAGATTTCCATCATAGCTTGAAAGATCTTTCGATTGCTGGGAACTCCGATATCATGATTGACCTCAAACAAGCGAGACAAAACTCGCATGACATTGCCATCAACTGCTGGCTCGGGTAAATTAAAAGCGATACTGGAAATTGCTCCCGCAGTGTAGGGACCAATCCCTTTTAAACTAGAAATTCCTTCATAGGTGTTTGGAAATTGACCACCAAAGTCAGCCATAATCTGCTGAGCCGCAATCTGCATATTACGCACTCTAGAATAATAACCTAACCCCTCCCATGCTTTCAGCAAACGCTCTTCAGGGGCATTCGCCAGACTTTCAACAGTTGGAAACCAGTCCAAGAATCGTTCATAGTAGGGAATAACTGTGTCTACCCTAGTCTGTTGGAGCATAATTTCAGAAACCCAGATATGATAAGGATTTTTACTTCTACGCCAAGGCAAATCTCGCTTGTTTTCATCATACCAGTTGAGGAGTTTTTCACGAAAAGAAATAATCTTCTCCTCTGGCCACATGACGATACCGTATTCTTTCAAATCTAACATATATCTAGTATAACATAGAAGCTTCTAACTGTCCTTTTCTCAGTACTAAAAAGCCCCTCCCTTTAGTAGAAGAGACTCCATTTCTTATTGATTGATTGCTTGAGCTGCTGTGATGAGCGTTAATTTGTAAACATCATCTGGGTTACATCCACGTGATAGGTCGTTGACTGGTTTATTCAATCCTTGTAGAACGGGACCGATAGCTGCGAAACCACCTAGACGTTCAGCTATTTTGTAGCCGATATTTCCTGCTTCGATACCTGGGAAGATGAAGACATTTGCTTGACCTGCTACATTGCTACCTGGAGCTTTTAGGGCTGCTGTTTCTGGGACGAAAGCTGCGTCAAATTGCAATTCCCCATCAATCTCAAGGTCTGGACGTAGATCGTGTGCTAATTTAGTTGCTTCAACCACCTTATCAACACTATCACCAAAACCAGAACCTTTTGTAGAATAGCTTAGCATAGCGATTTTGGGTTGAATCCCAAACATTTTGGCAGTAATTGCTGAGTTAATA
Organism: uncultured Streptococcus sp.; assembly: GCA_963555095.1. Classification (GTDB taxonomy): domain Bacteria; phylum Bacillota; class Bacilli; order Lactobacillales; family Streptococcaceae; genus Streptococcus. Next base: position 7,308 of record CAUVUZ010000062.1, read on the forward strand.
GCAATTTCAGCCAGAGCTTCTGCATCAGGATTAATATTAAGGGCACAGTCACCAAACAAGTAACGTTCTGTACCACGCACCATAAGAAAAGCTCCTGAAGTACGAGTTACATTTGGACGCGTTTTGATAATTTGAAGAGCTGGACGAACTGTTGAAGCTGTTGAGTGAATAGCACCTGATACCATTCCATCTACCAAGCCCATATAGACAAGCATAACACCAAAGTAGTTGACATCTTCTAGTAAAACCTGACGTGCTTCTTCTTCCGACATTTTTCCTTTACGACGTTCTACGAGTGCAACCACCATGTCTTCAAATTGAGGATAATGATGTGGATCAATCACTTCATAACCATCCATGATCCCTTCGATTTCAAGATAAATTTTAATTTTTGCAGGATTTCCAAGCAAAACAGGAACAACTTCCGTTTCTTTTACTAAGCGTTTTGTTGCTTGAAGGATACGTGGTTCTTCCCCTTCAGGTAGAACAATACGAGCATTTTTGCCAACTAAACTGGCTTTCAGACTTTCAAAAACTTCCATGAGTTTCTCCTTTAAGAAAATAAATTATACTCCAAATTGTTTTTAAAGAGTATTAGTTGATAACTGAGTAATAAGATTGCTGAAATCATCCGG
>CAUVUZ010000063.1:0-7697 GCA_963555095.1 uncultured Streptococcus sp.
TAGTGGGAGCCAAGTAGGACAAGGTAAGAAACTGGCGCTTTCTGTCGTATTTTTAAAAACAATGAAGTAATAAATTAGGGTGGAACCGCGTTTCTGACGCCCCTAGTCGCAAGGCTTGGGTGTTGAAATTCGGTTCTTTTTGAATTTCGTCTAGTACCTAAGTAGAAAGGAGCATAATGCTTAAAGGATCTTGTTTATGCAAAGCAGTGACCTACACTTTAGATGAGGAATTGTCGGAATTAGTTTTTTGTCATTGCTCATTCTGTCGGAAAGCAACTGCGTCTGCCTATACAGTGAATGCCAAAGTTAGCAGCAAAAATCTAGTATTGTATGGAGAAGAGAATTTGGTTACTTATAGTTCATCTCCAGGGAAACAACGCTATTACTGCCAAAACTGTCACAGTCAAATTTTCACTATTCAAGAAGATGTACCAGAAGTTTGTGCTTTGAAATTGGGTACAGTAGATGAATGCAATCAGAATTTACAAACTGTTTCTAAACGTCATATTTTTCAGGATCCAGCTTTTTCTTGGTTGCTTGATGAGTAAATACAAAAAGATAATATAAATTAAAGGAGTAAACAATGTTTAAAAAATTGACTTTCCACTGCGTCAGTGGCATAGACCTCCTTACAGTCGGACTGCCCCACGCTCAGCACTAGGGTGCTGAGCTAGACGCAGTACTAACTCGTCTTGCCTCGTATAATCGACGAGGCAGACTCGTGTCGCAAGTAATTTATAAAAAAAGGAGTAAATAATGTCTAAAAAATTGACTTTCCAGGAAATCATCCTTACTTTGCAACAATTTTGGAATGACCAAGGTTGTATGCTCATGCAGGCTTATGATAATGAAAAAGGTGCGGGAACAATGAGTCCTTACACTTTCCTTCGCGCTATCGGACCTGAGCCATGGAATGCGGCTTATGTAGAGCCATCACGTCGTCCTGCTGACGGTCGTTACGGGGAAAATCCTAACCGTCTTTATCAACACCATCAATTCCAAGTGGTTATGAAGCCTTCTCCATCAAATATCCAGGAACTTTACCTTGAATCTTTGGAAAAATTGGGTATCAATCCATTGGAACATGATATTCGATTCGTTGAAGATAACTGGGAAAATCCTTCTACTGGTTCAGCTGGTCTTGGCTGGGAAGTTTGGCTGGATGGGATGGAAATCACTCAGTTCACTTATTTCCAACAAGTTGGTGGATTGGCAACTGGCCCTGTGACTGCGGAAGTTACCTATGGTTTGGAGCGTTTGGCTTCTTATATCCAAGAAGTGGATTCTGTCTATGATATCGAGTGGGCTGATGGTGTAAAATACGGAGAAATTTTTATCCAGCCTGAGTATGAGCATTCAAAATATTCGTTTGAAATTTCTGACCAAGAGATGTTGCTTGAAAACTTTGATAAGTTTGAAAAAGAAGCTGGCCGTGCCTTGGAAGAGGGCTTGGTTCACCCTGCCTATGACTATGTTCTCAAATGTTCACACACCTTTAATCTGCTTGATGCGCGTGGTGCCGTATCTGTAACAGAACGTGCAGGCTATATCGCTCGTATCCGTAACTTGGCCCGTGTCGTAGCTAAAACCTTTGTCGCAGAACGCAAACGCCTAGGCTATCCACTTTTAGATGAAGCAACACGAGCTAAACTCTTAGCAGAAGACGCAGAATAAAGAGAGTGACAGTTTACGAAAATGGGCGAACAGAGTGAGCCTTGAGCCAGTTGCCGTAGTGATGAAGGTATCCTTAGTGAAGCTAAGGATACTAGGCAAAATTGGAGACTTTCGGCTCCAATTTTAGCAATGAAACAACGAAGTTGGTTGCTTGCGTGCCAATCACATAAGGCAAACTGGAAAATAAAAAGATACTTTTCGGAGAAAAAATATGACAAAAAACTTATTAGTAGAACTCGGTCTTGAAGAGTTACCAGCCTACGTAGTAACTCCAAGTGAAAAACAACTAGGCGAAAAAATGGCAGCATTTCTCAAAGAAAATCGCCTGTCTTTTGAAGCCATTCAAACCTTCTCAACACCACGTCGTTTGGCTGTTCGTGTGACTGGGCTTGCAGACAAGCAATCTGATTTGACAGAAGATTTCAAGGGACCAGCAAAGAAAATCGCCTTGGATAGTGATGGAAACTTCACCAAAGCAGCTCAAGGATTTGTCCGTGGAAAAGGCTTGACAGTTGAAGATATTGAATTCCGTGAAATCAAGGGTGAAGAATATGTCTATGTTACTAAGGAAGAAATTGGTCAAGCAGTTGAAGCCATTGTTCCTGGTGTTGTGGATGTCTTGAAGTCAATGACTTTCCCTGTTAGCATGCACTGGGCTAACAACACTTTTGAATATATCCGCCCTGTACACACTTTAACTGTTCTTTTAGATGAAGAAGAGTTTGATTTGGATTTTCTTGATATCAAGGGTGGTCGTGTGAGCCGAGGTCATCGTTTCTTGGGACAAGAAACCAAGATTCAGTCAGCATTGAGCTATGAAGAAGACCTTCGAGAACAGTTTGTAATCGCGGATCCTCGTGAACGTGAGCAAATGATTGTTGACCAAATCAAGGCAATCGAAGCTGAACATGGTGTACGTATCGAAATTGATGCTGATTTGCTGAACGAAGTCTTGAACTTGGTTGAATACCCAACTGCCTTTATGGGAAGTTTTGATGCCAAATACCTTGAAGTGCCTGAAGAAGTCTTGGTAACTTCGATGAAAGAGCACCAACGTTACTTTGTTGTTCGTGATCAAGATAGCAAACTCTTGCCAAACTTTATTTCTGTTCGTAATGGAAACGCAGAGCATTTGGAAAATGTTATCAAAGGAAATGAAAAAGTCTTAGTTGCCCGCTTGGAAGATGGAGAATTCTTCTGGCGTGAAGACCAAAAATTGGTCATTTCAGATCTTGTTGAAAAATTGAACCATGTGACCTTCCACGAAAAGATTGGTTCTCTTCGTGAACACATGATTCGTACGGGGCAGATTGCCATTCTCTTGGCAGAAAAAGCTGGTTTGTCAGTGGATGAAACAGTTGACCTAGCGCGTGCAGCAGCTATTTACAAGTTTGACTTGTTGACGGGGATGGTTGGTGAGTTTGATGAGCTCCAAGGAATTATGGGTGAGAAATATGCCCTTCTTGCTGGAGAAACTCCAGCAGTTGCGGCTGCTATTCGTGAACACTATATGCCTACATCAGCCGAAGGAGAACTTCCAGAGAGCAAGGTTGGAGCCATTCTAGCCATTGCAGACAAATTGGATACGATTTTGAGTTTCTTCTCAGTAGGCTTGATTCCATCAGGTTCTAATGATCCTTATGCCCTTCGTCGTGCGACGCAAGGTGTGGTTCGTATCTTGGATGCCTTTGGTTGGCATATTTCTATGGATGAGCTGATTGATAGCCTTTACAGTTTGAAATTTGACAGCTTGACTTATGAAAATAAAGCAGAAGTCATGGACTTTATCAAGGCCCGTGTTGATAAGATGATGGGTTCAACTCCAAAAGACATTAAGGAAGCGGTCCTTGCAAGTTCGAACTTTGTCGTGGCGGATATGTTGGAAGCAGCAAGTGCTCTTGTCGAAGCAAGTAAGGAAGAAGCTTTCAAACCATCTGTCGAATCCCTCTCACGTGCCTTTAACTTGGCTGAGAAGGCAGAAGGCTCTGACGCGGTTGATCCTGCTCTCTTTGAGAATGAAGAAGAAAAAGCCTTGGCAGAAGCAGTAGAATCACTCATTTTGTCAGGAACTGCAAGTCAGCAATTAGAACAACTCTTTGCGCTTAGCCCAGTTATTGATGCTTTCTTTGAAAATACCATGGTAATGGCTGAAGATCAGACTGTTCGACAAAATCGCTTGGCTATCTTGTCGCAATTAACCAAGAAAGCCGCTAAACTTGCACGTTTCAATCAAATTAATACCAAATAAAAAATAAAATCTGTTAAACGGATTAAACCTTATCACAAAGGAGAAGAAATGGATCCGAAAAAAATCGCTCGTATCAACGAGCTTGCCAAAAAGAAAAAAACAGAAGGCTTAACTTCTGCTGAAAAAGTGGAACAAGCTAAACTTCGTGAGGAGTACATTGAAGGCTATCGTCGTTCTGTTCGCCACCACATTGAAGGAATCAAAATTGTGGACGAGGAAGGAAATGACGTCACACCAGAAAAACTACGCCAAGTACAACGTGAAAAAGGTTTGCACGGCCGCAGTTTAGATGATCCTAACTCATAAAACGAAAGGGGTTTGTAGATGATTTACAATCCCCTATTCTTTTGCAATAAAAAAGAAGGAGCCATTTGGCTCCTTTTTGGTTTCTTAGTTGCTTGCGCCAGAAGTAGCGTCAGCGCCACCACCGTGGCCTCCAGCGTCACCTGAATCAGAAGCGCCAGAAGTAGCATCAGCGTCTCCATGGCCTCCAGCAGCAGGAGCGAAAGGACCGCTACCACCTACCAAACGTTGACCAGTTTCTTTTAGGTACCAGTCAAGCCATGGTTGGAAGTTAAAGACAATTTCATTGATACCAGCGTATGATCCATCAGGATAGTACATTGCTTGGTAGTTATGGGTGTTGATGACACCTGCAGGAGAACCTGGAACGATAGTACGGACGTATTCTTGGTTTCCGTTGCGAAGTGTTCCGATAACCCACTCCACGTTCTTCATACGTGCTGGTGGAAGAGAATTATGAACAGTCGACATACGGCTACCTGATTGAGGTGGCACACGTTTGGCAAACATGGTGTCTGGATCTTGGTGAGCGTTGTTGTAGTAGAGGAATTGGTTGTTGTCGTCAGCGTATGTCAATTCAAATGGCATAGCTTTCAAGAACATATCGATTTGATTAACTGTCAGGATACCGTGGTCCAATTTGACATAGGTATCACCAGAAACAGCGCCAGTGATTGCAGCAACTTTTTCTACCCATTCTGGATCGTCAGGATCAACTTCTGTAATGGTTGTAGCAATTGGTTTTCCACAATCCAAGTCTTCTGGTTCGATTGGTTTTGGTTTTTTCAATTTCGAAACGACTCCTACGTATTTTACAAAGTTATCTAAGCAAGTTTCAAGGAATTTAACAGTTCCTTCGTTGGTGATATTTCCGTCGTTATCAAAAGCTTCCTTAGCTTTACCAAGAAGGAATTCGTTACCTGGAAGCGTGTAGGCATTAACACCTGGAGCGTCAAGGATTTTACGAAGGTGAACTTGGGCACGTGAAGTTCCTTGGTCGTAGTACGATGCACCCACAATCATAACAGGCTTGTTTTCAAATGGATGAACTTCGTATGAAAGCCATTCGAGCACAGATTTGAGTGAAGCTGAGATAGTGTGGTTGTGCTCAGGAGTGGCGATAATGACACCATCAGCACGTGTAATCTTGTTATACAAGAAGCGCAATTGGAAACTTTCGTCCCATTTTTCGTCTTGGTTAAACATTGGAACTTCGTCGATTTCAAGAACTTCTAATTCAAATTTGAATTTGAAATTACGACGAATAAATTCCAAGAGTTTGCGGTTATATGATTGATCGTAGTTTGATCCAACAAGTCCAACAAATTTCATTCTTTCGGTCTCCTATCTTACAAATTTTCCCAGTCAAATTCTTCAGCGTCTTTGCGAAGCAATTCTTGTGCATTGCGCAATTTTTCAGTAATCTTCACAAAGATACGGAAGTCATCAAAGATGGCATCCAATTTCTTGATGACATCAAGGTCAACCAAGTCGCCACTTGGGTTAAATGCTTGAAGAGAGTGTGAGAGCAAGAATTCATCTGGCAGAACGTTTGCCTTGATTTCAGGAGCGTTCAAGATTTGACGAAGTTGCAATTGGGCACGAGATGAACCAAGTGTGCCGTATGAAGCACCAGTAATCATGATTGGTTTGTTCAAAAGTGGGTAGATACCGTAAGATAGCCAAGCAAGAGCGCTCATCAAAACTGCAGGGATAGAGTGGTCGTACTCAGGAGTACCGATAATCACACCATCAGATGCTTCGATTTTGGCTGCAATTTCAAGAATTTCAGCAGGAAGAAGTTTATCTGCTGGTTTGTTGAAAACAGGGATGTCCTTGATTTCAACGAGTTCAATTTCAGATTTATCAGCAAAGTGTTTTTGCATGTATTGGAGCAATTGGCGGTTTGTAGAACGTTTAGAGTTCGTTCCAACAATGGCAATAAGTTTTAGCATGAGATTTCCTTTCTCTTTTTACATAATACAATTTTGAAGGCCTGAAGAACAAGCAAAGCGTCCCTCTTTGTCGATGAGGATGGCTTCAATCCCATCTATACTTTCGACTTGCCAGAGGATAGAAGCGCTTCGTTCTCCGAAAAGGCGTGTTGTCCATATCTCACCATCAACGGATTTATCAGAGACAATCGTTAGGCTAGCAAGATCGGTTTCGACAGGGAATCCTGTCTCACTATCAAAGATATGGTGATAGTCTTTTCCATCTACTGTCAGGTGGCGTTCATAGATACCTGAAGTGACAACGGATTTGTTAGAAGCAGGGATCGTTAGGAGATGATTGCCACGAGGATTTCTAGGATCTTGAATCCCAATTTGCCAGGCTTTCCCGTCTTTGACTTGATTGTTCCCGATGGTGAGGATATTTCCTCCGAGATTGATCAGGGCAGAGGTAACACCGTGTGCTTTTATATACTGGGCAACCTTATCTGCACTATAGCCCTTAGCTAAACAACCTAAATCAAGCTTCATTCCTTTCTTCTCTAAAAAGACAGTAGAGCTAGTCGGATCCAACTTGATAAAATGCGGGTCAACTAGAGGCAAGACAGCTTCGATTTCATTTGGCTTTGGAAGCCGAGCATCTGCAAATCCGATTCGCCAGGTTTGAATCAAGGGACCAATACTGATATTGAGATGGCTAGAGGGAGCTAGGCTATGCTCTAGTCCAAGAGCAATCAGTTCAAATAGATCAGGATGAACCTTAACAGGCGCGATTCCAGCCTGGTAGTTGATTTCCATCAGTTCGGATTCTTGACTGTTGGCGTTGAAGCGGTATTCGAGCTCTTTGAGCAAGTCAAAAGCACCTTGAAGCAGGGTTTCTGCCTGCTCATCTACTAATGAAATCGTGATAGTTGTTCCCATCAGCCGTTCAGAGTGCGAACGAAGAGGCAAGCTACCAACTCCTTTCTTCCTATAGGAAATCATTCAATATAAGATAGTTAGAGAAATTAAACCCCTTACATTTTCTTTCCATGTATCTAGCATACCATAAAGTCAGCGTTTTCACAAATAAATTTTAACAAAAGTCAAGAAATATGCTTAAAAATTGGAAGGAAATGAAACAAATAATATAGTAAAGAATAATTTTTTCTGAAAAAAAGAGAATTCCAAGCAAATACCTTGTAAACGCTAACAGCAAATGATATACTAGAAGAGTAAATTAAATTTTAAAGGTGGAATTATTCTATGAGTAAAATCGTTGTAGTTGGTGCTAACCACGCTGGTACAGCATGTATCAACACTATGTTGGACAACTTTGGACATGAAAATGAAATCGTTGTATTTGACCAAAACTCAAATATTTCATTCCTTGGTTGTGGAATGGCGCTTTGGATTGGGGAACAAATTGATGGCCCAGAAGGTCTCTTCTACTCTGATAAAGAAAAATTGGAAGCAAAAGGTGCTAAAGTTTACATGAACTCACCAGTTCTTTCAATTGACTACGATAACAAAGTTGTGAC
>CAUVUZ010000064.1:0-7625 GCA_963555095.1 uncultured Streptococcus sp.
AATGACTGCAATCGCAACCATTAGATAAATTAGTTGTCCATTAGACATATCAAACTCCTTTTATACTAGAAACAATCGTAATGATTATATCATATTTTTTAAACCAAGGGAACTATTTCCCACATTTTTTAGACGTCAAGTGTACTGTAAACAGCGTTTTCTTCGATAAATTCGCGACGGGGTTCTACTCGATCGCCCATCAACATATCAAAGATTTTGTCTGCTTCGGCTGCATCATCTACCGAAACACGCGCCATCAAGCGATGTTCAGGATCCATGGTTGTTTCCCATAATTGGTGGTCATCCATTTCTCCCAAACCTTTATAACGTTGGATAGTTGGTTTTGAACGCCCTTCACTGTGACGGGCTAAGGCTTCTTGGAGTTTAATTTCTTGATCTGCACCAGGTTGAATGTATTCTTTAATCTCACTTCCGACTTTAACCCCATAAATCGGTGGCTGGGCAATATAAACATAACCAGCTTCTAGGATTGGTTTCATGTAGCGGTAAATCAAGGTTAGCAAGAGGGTTCGAATGTGGGCTCCATCAACATCGGCATCGGTCATCAAAACGAGTTTTTGGTAACGAGCCTTAGTGACATCAAATTCTGCACCAAATCCTGTCCCCATGGCTGTGAAGAGACTCCGAATTTCTTCGTTTGCAAGGATTTTATCCATGCTAGCTTTTTCAACGTTCAAGATCTTACCACGAATTGGAAGGATAGCTTGGAATTCACGGTTACGACCAGATTTAGCTGACCCACCAGCTGAGTCTCCCTCAACGATAAAGAGTTCTGTTTCAGCAGGGTTATTTGAAGAACAGTCTGCTAGTTTTCCTGGCAGATTGGAAATTTCCAAGCCGGATTTCTTGCGAGTGACTTCGCGCGCACGCTTGGCAGCTACACGAGCCTTGGCAGCCAAAATCCCTTTTTCCACGATGCGCTTGGCAATCTGCGGATTTTCCATGAGAAAATCAGAGAAGGCATCGCTGAAGAGACGATTGGTGATCTTAACCACTTCGCTATTTCCCAGTTTGGTCTTGGTTTGTCCTTCAAACTGCGGATTTGGATGCTTGACAGAAATCACAGCAGTTAATCCTTCACGGACATCTTCCCCTGTCAGGTTATCTTCATTGTCTTTTAGCAGTTTATTCTTGCGAGCATAATCATTGATGACACGTGTCAGCGCTGTACGGAAACCTTGCTCATGCGTACCACCTTCATGGGTGTGAATGTTATTGGCGAAACTCATGACATTCTCGTGGTAACCAGTTGTGTACTGCATGGCTACTTCAACTGTGATATCATCCATCTCACCGTCTGTGTAGATTGGTGTATCAAAGATAACATCCTTGTTCTCGTTGATATATTCAACGTAGCTAGCAATCCCACCCTCATAGTGGTAATGCTTGGTCTGTTCAAGTCCTTCACGCTTATCTGTGATTGAGATTCGAAGGCCTCGGTTCAAAAAGGCTAGCTCTTGAATACGTTTGTTTAATTTGTCAAAGTCAAAAGTCGTTGTTTCTGTAAAAATCTCTGGATCTGGTGTGAAGTGAACTGTTGTTCCAGTTTTATCCGTATCTCCAACCACCTCAAGGTCAGCAACAACATGACCACGACGGTATTCTTGGTAATGAATCTTACCGTTTTTGTGAACATGAACATCTAGTTGCGTTGAGAGGGCATTTACTACGGAAGAACCTACTCCATGGAGACCACCTGAAACCTTGTATCCGCCACCGCCGAATTTTCCTCCAGCGTGAAGGACTGTAAAGACGGTTTCAACAGCGGGACGTCCTGTCTTTTCCTGAATGTCAACAGGAATTCCACGGCCGTCGTCCACAACGGTGATGGAATTATCTGGCTCAATAAAGACTTGGATGTGACTTGCAAATCCAGCTAAGGCTTCGTCAATTGAGTTATCAACAATTTCCCAGACTAGGTGGTGAAGACCTTCTTTTGAAGTCGATCCAATATACATACCTGGACGCATACGAACGGCTTCCAGCCCCTCCAAAACTTGAATTTGACTGGCATCATAATCCTGTGCCTGTTGATTTTTGATTTCTTCTGTCATTTTTTCCCTTTTCTTACATATCTATTGCTTGTCTCAATGTCGCAACGTTTTTAAAAAGATAGGCATCTAAGCCAGCAGCTTCACCTGCTTCTATATCAATATTTCTGTCACCAATGACCAAACCGGATGTAATATGATATTTATCACGTAAATAAATCATGGACTCAGGATCTGGTTTCCGTTTAAATCCAGAACTGGCAGTCACCACCTCGGTGAAGTAGTTCGCTATCTGGGTCTTGGCAAGAAGTTCTAGCACTTGGTCATTTCGATGAGAGACTAAGAAATGGCGTCCTCCTTTGTCAGAAATGTCTTTGAGTAACTCAGGAATTCCCTCAAACAAGACTGGGTGCTCTAGCTCACGTGCTTCATTTTCTTTGTAGTTTCCTAAAAAATCCTCGATGTCTGGGGCAAACTTCTCGATGGCAAAAGCTGTCGAAACTTTCAAGGCTTCGTAAACACGGTCGTGTTCTTGCTCAATACCATATTGGGCTAAGGTTTCTACAAAAGCTGCTGTAGAAGTCTCGTAATTATCCAATAGGGTACCACCTAAATCCCATATATAGTCGTGATATTTCATACCCTTCATTATACCATTTTTTTATGAAAAAAGCGATGATTTCCTAGATTTTTCCAAGCAAAAACGAGAGCCGAACTCTCGTCTTACTGTTGATTTCTAAAGACATCTCGATAGAGCATGCCGACTCGTAAACTTTCAGCATCTCCTCCCAATTGCGCTACCAACTCATAGGCAAAGGCAAGTGCGGTTGACGGTCCTCGGCTAGTTGTTAGATTGCCATCCACAACCACTGTTTGCTTTTGGTAAATTCCGTCACTGATGTTCTCCTGAACACCGTCATAACAGGTGAAGTGCTTGTCTTTCAGGACACCTGCTTGATGGAGGGCGATTGGAGCTGCACAGATAGCCGAAATCTTCTTCCCTTCTTGGTTAAAGGCTTGAATTTCAGAAATGAGGGCTTGATTATCCCGTAGATTTGCTGATCCAGGCATGCCACCTGGAAGAACTACCAAGTCATAGTCTGACAAATCGCCATCAAAGATACGGTCGGCTTTTACCTGAATGCCATGTGATCCTGTCACCTGCTCTTCAAATCCTACCATATCACATGAAATGTTTGCTCGACGCAAGACATCAACTACTGTCAAGGCTTCAATTTCTTCAAAACCCTGAGCTAAGATAACTGCTACTTTTGCCATAGTGGCCTCCTTATTTGATTTGTTTTAGGACGACTTTCTTTCGTTTGAATGGAACTTTTCCACTTTTCTCTTCTGCTAGATTAGTCTGGTAACTCATAGACAAGAGGAGACCGACACCGATGAGGTTACTAATAATAGCGGAGCCCCCTTGAGAAATGAAAGGCAGAGGAATTCCTGTCAAAGGAAGTAAGCCTGTCACAGCACCGATATTTTCAAAAATATGGAAGAGTAACATCATGATAAAGCCAGTCGAAATGTAGGTGTAGAACTGGTTATTTGATCTGAGCGTAATCTTCAACATTCGATAGATGAGAAGTAAGTATAAAGTGATGACAAAGACCGAACCAATAAAGCCAAAATCTTCAGCAATCACTGTGAAAATCATATCACTTTCACGTACTGGAATAAGGAGATTGGACACATTGAAACCTTGTCCAAACAAGCCACCACTTCCAATAGCAATTTGTCCCTGCGCCTGTTGGTATGTCGTTGTTTGCGCAAAGTCAAAGGGATTGAGCCAAGCCAAGATGCGGTTGATCTGGTAAGTTGGCATCCCAATCTGATGCAAGAAGGCACGCCCATCCTTGCTTATAAAGATGGCCATGAAGCCTGCAACTGCAGTCACTCCTGTCGCAAAAACCGGAATGATAATCTTCCACGAAACACCTGAAAGGAGAACCATACCTGCAAAAATAGCTACAAAAACCAAGGCAGTCCCTAAGTCACTTTGTAGGGCTAGAAGGATCAAGACTGGGATGGTAAAGGCAATCATCCAACCAATCAATAGGAAATCCAAGGGAATAGTCCGTCGCCATTCCTTGTGCTTTTGAGTGAATTGTACAATGACTCGAGCCAATATCAAGATGTAGGAAATCTTCATGAACTCAGAAGGTTGAAAGAGCGTGGTTCCCCCGATTGATACCCAGTTCTTGGCACCTGTAGAAGCTACCAAACTCGGATTGTAAAAAACAAGAGGGAGAACCATCAAGGCCAAGCCTAAGCCATAAAGATAGGGAGTCACCTTCCATAAAAACTCGGTATTGAAGAACATGACGACAAACCCAATGACAAGCCCTAGGGCAATCCAAGCGATTTGCTGACCTAGAATTGGTAATACATTATTTGGATAGTCATGGCTAACTGCTATATAAATGGCCACTACTCCAATCACCAGTAAACAAAGCACTGGTAGGAGGAGGCTATAATCGACTCGAGAGTCGAAGGAACGTTTCATATTTTTTACCTTTTCTCTTTCTTGGATTTTTCTTTCATTTTATCGCGACGGGATTGGAGAAAATCAGCTACAGCAGGCTCTAGCTGCTCTCTAGCAAGGACCCGAACAGTCCTTTCTTTCGACAAGGACAGGGCGATTTGTTTGCCGTAACGCTTGCTGACGACACGGCTGTCTAAGATTACAGCAACCGAACCTTGGTCAGATCGTCTGACAGTACGGCCCAAGGCTTGTTTTAGCCGAATGATCGCCATCGGCAACTGATAATCATAGAAAGGATTTTTCCCTTCTTGGCGCAGTTCCTGATTTAATTTTTTGGTTAAAGGTTCTTGGGGATTTTGGAAAGGCAATCTCGGAATCACTTGGATCACGCAAGGATGGGTTGAAAAATCAACCCCTTCCCAGAAACTACCTGTTCCAAGCAAGATCTGGCGTTCGCCTTTTTCAAAACGTTTTTTCAGTTGGCTTGGTCCCCCATTTTTATACTGAGCCAGATGCGGTTGGTCAAGCAGGTCTGAAACTGCCAGCAACATCTCTTTTGAAGTAAACAAAACCAATAAGGGTTCTTGAAAGGCCTGTAAGCTTCGAATGACAGAAGCCACTTCACTAGCATAGTCAAAAGGCGGAACTTCTGTCACAAGAGGAAAGTCATCGACTAGAAAGACTTCTTGTTGCTCTTGCTTTGATACATCAAGCTTAACAAGCGGAGCATCTGGAAATCCCAATAAATCTGCTAAGGAAACCCGATTGCTGATTTCGAGAGTAGCCGATACTCCTAGGAGCCTACAATCTTCTGGCAATAAATCTGCTAGTATAAAGCGGCCTTTTTTGCTTGAACAAATCAAGACATCCTTGCTCGATTTCTCTGCTGTAGCAAGCCAAAATTCACGGTCCGACGCGAAAAAGTTTGCAATCTCTCTGTACTCTGGGAGACCTAACTCCGAAAAATGCTGGCGCAACTCTTCAAGAGAATCCAACCACTTTCCATTCTTCAAACTTGACTGATAGTGCTCTATCAAGTATCGACATTCAAAGCCGATACTCTCAAGCAAGCGCTTCTGAACCAAATCTTCCTCTGTCTCCAAGGACTTATCAAGCTGGGTTACAAGTTCCTCAAGGCGATAAGCCTGCTGGGCTAGATTTTCAAGAGCTAGCAGCATTTTTTGAGCTTCATCCAAAATCACCAAACGGTTGTCGACAAACTCTGGATTGTCTTCCAAACGAGTGACCAGATAGGCATGATTGGTCAGAAGAACACGACTGGTCTCGGCCTTTTCCTGTCCTCGTTTCCAAAAATCCTCTGTAACAAATAAACTTTTCTTTGAAAGCTTGCCATCGTGGACTAGTTCTGGCAGAAAGTGCTGGTAGCGATAAAGCTGCCCGATTTCGTCCAAGTCACCTGTCTCTGTCTCTGTTAGCCAGATGAGCAGTTGCATTTTAAAGCGTGTGAAGAGGCGATTGGACTCTAATCGATAGAGGACTCGGTGAAAAGCATCCAATTTCAAGTAATTTTGAGGTCCCTTGAGACTATGAATCTCCAGATGGAAGACCTCTTTTAGGCGTTGACCTTCTTCTTGCATAATTTGATTTTGAAGAATTTTGGTCGGAACACTCACTAGGATACCTGTTTGACTCTCCAAGTTCAAAGCAGGGAGGAGATAACCATAAGTCTTGCCCAGTCCCGTTTGAGCTTGGATAAAGGATGTCTGGTGTTCTTCCAATAATTGCTCAACCTTCTCCGCAAAATCCAGCTGTTGTGGACGCTCCTCCAGCCCCAATAAAGAAATGTTTTTAGCAAAGTCTTTGGATAACTTTCGTGGGACTAAGGCTTTGCTTTCCTTTCTGAGGAAAAGCCCATGAAGCTCCATCAAGTCTGGCGAAGATAAGAGAGATTGTTGCTGATAGACCTCCTCAATCACCAGATAACTTTCATAGAGAAGGTTGTCTGCAAGGTCTAACAAGCTTTCTAAAAGCCCTTTTGGTAGCTCAAAAAGTTTTTGACGCATGTAAAGCAAGAGTTCAGCTGTTGCCTGAGCATCTGACAGGGCAGTATGGGCATGTTCCAGCTCAATGCCCAACTCTTGACAAAGGATACCTAAGTTATACTTTTCAAACTGAGGATACAGAACTTGGGCAAGCTCAACTGTATCCACCCGCGGTGTACGCAATTCATATCCTTCAAAAAAGAGGAATTCTGCAAGAAGGTTAGCATCAAACTGTACATTGTGCGCAACAAAAATACCGTCCTTAACCAATTCAAAAATTTTTCCAGCCACCTGAGAAAATTCTGGTGCCGCAGCCAAACGTTGATCGGTCAGACCCGTTAATTCTTTGATATGAGAATCCAAGGGTTCATGGGGATTGACATCAGTCGCATACTGATCGATGGTTTCACCATTCTCAATCACCACAATGCCTACTTGAATAATTTTTGCCTTGCTTCCGGTGCTGGTCGCCTCTAAATCAACGACCACATACCGATCAT
Organism: uncultured Streptococcus sp.; assembly: GCA_963555095.1. Classification (GTDB taxonomy): domain Bacteria; phylum Bacillota; class Bacilli; order Lactobacillales; family Streptococcaceae; genus Streptococcus. The sequence continues at coordinate 7,007 of CAUVUZ010000064.1, forward strand.
TTCTTGCATTCATCATTAAAAATTATATCAAAAAAAGCATGATTTGACACCCCTCAACTTTGATAACAATCTCGCTTTCCTTGCGAGTTTGACTAAAAATCAAGACCTTAAAAGTTAGAATTTCTCGCAAGTTCAGCAGTTGCTTGCTGGTTCTGAGGTATTTGAAAACCTTATCAACAAAGCTACATCAACATAAAAAGACAACCAAGGTATTAGCTGCCTTTTTGAGATATTTTTTTCATTGTTTTCGGAAGAGCCTTGCTAATTTCCGTCGGTAAGACCACATAATGTTCTTGAGCTAATTCTTGGGCTATAGCTGAATGCAGATGAGTCGCTGCTACCACTCGATCGTAGAGACTAGCTTGTTTAAACTGGCCTGCAAATCCTGCAATCATTCCAGCCAGAGTATCTCCCATTCCACCAGTTGCTTGATAGGGGCCTCCAACCTGTAACTGATAATATTCAGACTGACCAGCTTGCCAGATACGAGTCGCTGGACCTTTCTCAACTAAAATCGTCCCTTGAGGAAAAGCAGAAAGAGCCCTAGCAGTCGTCTCTGTATTTTGATGGTCAAGAACTATACCAGACAGTCTTTCCCATTCCTTTTGGTGGGGAGTTA
>CAUVUZ010000065.1:0-7552 GCA_963555095.1 uncultured Streptococcus sp.
TTTAACCTTTAAGGGGAGTCCAGAGAGACTCACAAGGTGTCAGATAAAAGGGATAGGGGCTCTCCTGTGGGGACTTTTTAAGTGTACGCATGAGCTTTGTCCTATCTTGACTGAGGCCTTGCTATAGCAAGGTCTTTTCTTTATCTGGTCGCCTTAAATTTAAGGAGGAAAATCATGAATCCCACATGTAAGAAGCGTTTAGGTGCCATTCGTTTGGAAACCATGAAGGTGGTTGCTCAGGAGGAAATTGCGCCAGCAATCTTTGAATTAGTCCTAGAAGGGGAGATGGTTGAAGCCATGCGAGCCGGCCAATTTCTTCATCTGCGTGTGCCTGATGATGCCCATCTCTTGCGCCGTCCTATTTCAATTTCGTCTATTGACAAGGCAAACAAGCAGTGTCATCTTATTTATCGGATTGAGGGGGCTGGGACAGCTATTTTTTCAACCTTAAGTCAGGGAGATACTCTTGATGTGATGGGGCCTCAGGGAAATGGTTTTGACTTGTCTGATTTAGACAATCAGAGCCAAATTCTCCTCGTTGGTGGTGGGATTGGTGTTCCACCCTTGCTTGAGGTGGCTAAGGAATTGCAGGCGCGTGGGGTGAAAGTAGTGACAGCCCTCGGTTTTGCCAACAAGGATGCTGTTATTCTCGAAACAGAATTGGCCCAATATGGTCAGGTTTTTGTAACGACAGATGATGGTTCTTATGGCATCAAGGGAAATGTGTCCGTCGTCATCAATGATTTAGACAGTCAATTTGATGCTGTTTACTCATGTGGGGCGCCAGGAATGATGAAGTATATCAATCAAAGATTTTATGACCACCCAAGAGCCTATTTATCTCTAGAATCTCGTATGGCTTGTGGGATGGGAGCTTGCTATGCCTGTGTCCTAAAGGTGCCAGATAGTGAAACCGTCAGCCAACGTGTCTGTGAAGATGGCCCTGTTTTCCGCACAGGAACAGTTGTATTATAAGGAGAAAGTCATGACTAGAAATCGTTTACAAGTTTCTCTGCCTGGCTTGGATTTGAAAAATCCCATCATTCCAGCATCAGGCTGTTTTGGTTTTGGTCAGGAGTATGCCAAGTACTATGATTTAGACCTTTTAGGCTCCATTATGATCAAGGCAACGACACTTGAACCCCGTTTTGGTAATCCAACTCCTAGGGTGGCAGAAACACCTGCTGGTATGCTCAATGCAATCGGCTTGCAAAATCCTGGTTTAGAAGCTGTTTTAGCTGAAAAACTACCTTGGCTGGAAAGAGAATACCCAACACTTCCTATCATCGCTAATGTAGCTGGCTTCTCAAAACAAGAGTACGCTGCTGTTTCTCGAGGAATTTCCAAGGCTGCAAATGTAAAAGCTATTGAGCTCAATATCTCCTGCCCGAATGTAGATCACGGCAATCATGGACTTTTGATTGGGCAAGACCCTGATCTAGCTTATGAAGTGGTAAAAGCGGCTGTGGAAGCCTCTGATGTGCCAGTCTATGTCAAGTTAACTCCTAGTGTGACGGATGTTGTCACCATCTCCAAAGCAGCAGAAGATGCAGGAGCAAGTGGCTTAACCATGATCAATACCCTTGTCGGTATGCGATTTGACCTCAAAACTAGAAAACCAATCCTAGCCAATGGAACGGGTGGGATGTCTGGTCCTGCAGTTTTTCCAGTAGCCCTCAAACTCATCCGCCAAGTCGCCCAAACAACAGACCTTCCCATCATAGGGATGGGGGGAGTGGATTCGGCTGAAGCTGCTTTAGAAATGTATCTGGCTGGTGCCTCTGCTATTGGTGTTGGAACAGCTAACTTTACCAATCCATATGCCTGTCCTGATATCATCGAAAATCTACCAAAAGTCATGGACAAATATGGCATTAGCAGTTTGGAAGCTCTCCGTCAGGAAGTCAAAGCTAGCCTTAGATAGGCTAGACCTTTCTTATCGCCAACAAGACATAGAATCTTCATCAATTTGTAATATTTCCGTTAGTTAACTATGTTACAATAGGTTTTATAGAATAGTAATAGTGTAGATAGTTTTCTACTGAGGAGAATAAAATGAAGAAGATACTACTTGCAAGTACTGTTGTTCTTTCTATGGCAGGATTTGCAAAGACATCTGTACATGCTGAAGAATCTCAGGTTACGAAAAAAACTCAGACCACAGATGTAGTCGAGAAAAAAGAAGAAACTGTTCCCAAGAAAGAAGTTCCTAAAGTCGAGGCGAAGAAAGAGCCAGCTGTAAAAGAGGAAAATCCTTCCAAAAAAGAAAAAAAGGAGGAAGTTATCAAGGAAGGTTGGCAGAAAGAACAAGGAAACTGGCGTTTTTATGAAAATAACCAGCCTGTCGTAAACTGGAAAAAAATTAGTGGTACTTGGTATTACTTTGATAAAAATGGCATTATGCTCAGTAATACTATAATTGATGGTTACCTTATCAAAGGTAATGGCGCAATGGCAGAAAACGCTTGGGTGAAAATATCTGACCAATGGTACTATGCCACAGCTTCAGGCAAGATTTCTCGCAATAAGTGGGAAAAGATTGAAGGCAGCTGGTATTACTTTGATCAAGATGGTGTCATGCTTAGCCGTACTATCTACAATGACTATCTCTTCCAAGGCAGTGGTGCCATGGCAGAAAATGATTGGGTGAAAATATCTGACAAGTGGTACTATGCAACAGCTTCAGGCAAGATTTCTCGCAATAAGTGGGAAAAGATTGAAGGTTCTTGGTATTACTTTGATAAAGATGGTGTCATGCTTAGTCGCACCATCTATAATGACTATCTCTTCCAAGGTAGTGGTGCCATGGCAGAAAATGATTGGGTGAAAATATCTGATAAGTGGTACTATGCCACAGCTTCAGGAAAAATTTCTCGCAACAAATGGGAGAAAATCAAAGGAACATGGTACTATTTCAATAGCGATGGTGTGATGGCAAGTAGCCAGTGGAAAAGTGACTACTATCTGAAAGATAGTGGCGCTATGGCGGAAAAAGAGTGGATTTTTGATAAATCCTACAATAGCTGGTTCTACTTGAAGTCAGGTGGAGCCTACGCTTCCCGTGAATGGATTGGTTCATACTACCTTAAATCAGGTGGCTATATGGCCAAAAATGAATGGATTTTTGACAAAGATTACGATGCTTGGTACTATCTAAAAGATGATGGTCGATATGTAACAGGTACTTTCACGATCAAAGGTAAAGAGTATTCCTTCCAGAATAATGGAAAGTGGATCTCAGAGGCAAAATATTACAAAGTGAAGCCAATTACTGCTTATGTTTATAGCGCTTCTGGTGAAAGATTGAGTTATGTATCACAGGGAACCATAGTCTCGCTTGGAGATGACAAATCTAAAAAAGATAGTCAAATACCAGTCAATATTTCTGGTTTATCCGGCTTCATGAATAAAAGTGATTTAGTAGCTATTGATAAAGAAAGTGAGTTTGTCCCTCATTATACAAGTGATGGCAAGTATTTTTACCATGAGTTGTCACCTTATGTAAGTCTCCGTGTTGCGCCACATAGCTCAGCTATGACTATTGGTAAGAAATATTATTCAACTGATGGAATTCATTTTGATGGCTTTACCATTGAAAATCCCTTCCTCTTTAGAAATTTGACTAAACCAAGTAATTACAGCGCAGCTGAATTGGATAAAGTTTATTCTTTGATGAATATTCGGGATAGTCGTCTCGCTGGTAAGGGTGCTATTTTTAAGGAAGCTGAGAAACGCTATGGTGTAAATGCTCTTTACTTGATGGCGCATAGTGCACTCGAGAGTGCTTGGGGTCGGAGCCAGATTGCCAAGGATAAGAATAACTTCTTTGGAATTGCAGCTTATGATTCGAGCCCATATACCTCGGCCAAAAAATTTGATGATGTGGATAAGGGGATTCTCGGTGCGGCTAAGTGGATTCGTGAAAATTACATTGACTATGGCAGAGACCACCTTGGAAACAAAGCAACTGGAATGAATGTACGCTATGCTTCTGATCCATACTGGGGAGAGAAAATTGCCAGTATCATGATGACTATCAATAGCAAACTTGGTGGGAAAGACTAGGGAAGAACAAAATCGGGAACCATGATAGATTGGTTGTCGATTTTTTGTTATAATAAAAATAAGTAGACAACAAAGGAGACAGTCATGACATTTGAAGAAATCCTGCCTGGATTAAAGGCTAAGAAAAAATATGTACGAACTGGTTGGGGAGGGGCTGAAAACTATGTGCAGCTTTTTGACACCATCGAGCAAAACGGGGTTGCACTCGAAGTGACGCCTTATTTCCTAATCAACGTTTCTGGAGAAGGGGAAGGTTTTTCCATGTGGAGCCCGACACCTTGTGATGTTTTAGCGACGGACTGGGTAGAAGTTCATGACTAGACGAGTATTGATTACAGGAGTGAGCTCAGGTATTGGACTTGCTCAAGCTCGCCTCTTTTTAGAGAATGACTATCAAGTTTATGGAGTTGACCAAGGCGAAAATCCAATCTTAGACGGTGATTTCCACTTTTTACAGAGAGATTTGACCTTGGACTTGGAGCCTATTTTTGACTGGTGTCCTTATGTGGATGTTTTGTGCAATACTGCTGGAGTTTTGGATGATTACAAATCCCTTTTGGAACAATCAACCCAGGAAATTCAAGAGATTTTTGAAATCAACTACGTGACTCCTGTTGAGTTGACTCGGCATTATTTGACACAAATGTTGGAAAATAAAAAAGGAATCATCATCAATATGTGTTCGATTGCTTCGAGCCTAGCAGGTGGCGGTGGACACGCTTATACCTCGTCTAAGCACGCCTTAGCTGGCTTTACCAAGCAGTTGGCTCTAGACTATGCTGAGGCTGGTATTCAGGTCTTTGGGATCGCTCCAGGAGCTGTTAAGACAGCTATGACCGCTTCCGACTTTGAACCAGGTGGATTGGCTGACTGGGTGGCTAGTGAAACGCCAATCAAGCGCTGGATTGAACCAAGTGAGATTGCTCAAGTTAGCCTTTTCTTGGCTAGCGGTCAGGCATCTGCCATGCAAGGACAAATCCTGACAGTAGATGGTGGCTGGAGTTTGAAGTGATGCTTTGGTACAGTTTGCATTGTTCACTATTGGAGGTTAAAGATGGAACAAGATATATTTGGATTTGAGTTTCCAAGTTTCTACCATCAGTTTTTATTGGAATGGGACGAAGTGGATCCTTATGAGATTGGTGACTCAGGTATCTGTTTATATGCTAAGGAGGATCTCTTAGAGCGTAATGAGACCTATCAGATAGAAGTAGATGAACCAGACTTCTTTATGATTGGTCAAGAGGGAGATTTGGCCTACTTTATCAAGAAAAATGCTGATGATTGCATTTATGAAAATGATTTGGGTGCTTTGGGCTCTTTAGAAATGCAAAAAGTTGCTGCAACTGTCTATGACTTTATTGACAAGGTCTTAGAAGAAAGATTGTAAAAACCGGAGGGATAATTATGCTGAGAGTAACAGATGCGAATGAGCCAATTACAAGAGAAGACCTTTTACAATTTGAGGAGAACCTTGGAAAGAAATTACCGGAAGCCATGTTAAACTTTTATCTCAAGTACAATGGTGGTCAATCTTGTGTGTCTGGTGTTCATGATGACAAACATCTCTTTCCTTTCAATGCTTTTTATTCATTAGAGGAGATGGAGAAGGCCCTCAACTGGTTTGACGATGAGGTTGTTCCTGCTGGATTTCAGGCTAAAGACCTCCTTCATTTTGCCTATGATCCTGGGTCTGGAAACTATGCTCTGTCTCTAAGGGAAGAAGATTATGGCAAGGTTTACTACTATGTTTTAGAAGAAAGAGCTGAGATTTTTGGTCAATGGCTTTCATTTGAGGCTTTTCTGACTAGTTTTGTGGAAGGTGAGTAGAAATAAAAGGAGCAATCATGCCTAAACACCAATTCTTTTCACTAGCAGATATTTTAGAGCAAGTTCGCATGGAACAGCTAGCTTCAGATGATTTTTGTCTTTACGGACGGGATGAGGGTGACTTAACACTTGATAGTCTTTATCTGATTTCTGATTATCCAGATTTAGTTGATGATAAAGATGTCTACCCTGTGGAAGTAGTAGAGAGAAATCTTAATCTGGTATATTATGGTGAACAGTTGATTGATGTTTTGATTGTAGCCTTGGATGAAAAGCTAGACGCAAGTCTCCAAGACTTGGTCGATGCATTGAATTACTATAATCGGAATGATACGTTTATGCCTTTTGCCTAGTAACTAAGCTGGATTTGCATAGTTCTATTAAACATAAGCGAATACAGTAAGGAGTCAAGAAATGATAGATTACAAAATGGTAAATAAAAAAATTTCACCTTTTAAATTTTTGGTCCATGATGAAGAGACACAAAGTGTTCGAGGGTCGCTCATTTATTATCCTGATGGAGAATACAGACAGGAAGTATTCGACACTCGGGAAGATGAGGGATTCGAAGGAAATGGATACGATTGGGCATCTCTTGCTTTGATATTTTTAGAGGAAAAAATGCCTGAATTAAGCGAATCTATTGACTTTGATCCAGAAGGAAGTATGTTTTGTGCCTATTCTTCCAATATTGATGCCTTAGCAACATTTGCTTTAGGTTTTAAGGAGTTTTGCGACGATTCTGAGTCTATGATAGACTTGTTTAGTCGAGCAGAGTTAGATTAGCTGATTAGAAAAGCTTTAACTACTAGATATTTGACTAGGGAAAGGACACAAAGGAGTTAAGATGAAGCTGATAGAAGTATTTGAGCTAGTGGAAAATCATTCTGATTTAAAACCCTATGTAGAAAAAATATTAAAAAAGTACAAGAAGACCAACTGTTCCTATCTTGAGTCTCTTAATCACCTTGCTTATTTACTCTATCTATATGGTCAAAAAGAACTAGCTAAAAAGTTGTTAGATATTTTGCTACAAATTCCCTTTGAAGGAGATTATAATAGTTGGACCTTTGTTGAGAGTTCGATAGTCTTGTTGGCCTATATGGAAAAGCAGACGGAAAATCAGGTATCCATCTATCAAAATCTCCTTTTAAGTCCACTAGATTCTGGGGAGGAATCAACTAGAAAAATAAGAAGGAGAGTACATCAGAGATTTTTGAATGGTGATACTTTGGAACAAAAGCTTGCAAAAATCGAGCAAGCTTCGACCTTTACATCTGAAATTGAATGGCGCTTACTTTACTTAGCAGACTTGTTAAAACTCCAGTTGTTTAGTGCGGAATCAACTCTGGACGAGGCGGATATCCAGTCTAAAATAGAAGAACAAATCGAAAGATTACAAAGCTTTATCAAGGAGCAAGGTATTGTTAGCCTTTTCCCTTTTAAGGGATGAGGAAGTGTGGCTAAATTTGAAGGATGGAAAGAGGTGAATGGCTATGAAAAACCAACTTGCCCTTAGTGGCGAGAAAATCGCTGAAAAAGTTTACCCACAACTATTGCATCATGTTGGTATGATTCGTGGGGAATACTTGCTAAGAGAGCTCAATCAAAACATCCTGTTACCAAGTTGTCAGCAATTTGTAAAAGATTATCTAGA
>CAUVUZ010000066.1:0-7325 GCA_963555095.1 uncultured Streptococcus sp.
CAAGTCACGATATTTACATGCTGATAGACTTTCATTGTTTTCTCCTTCTAAGACCCTGATTTTTTCTAGCTATTGTAACAAAAAAGTCACCCGAAGGCAACTTTTTTTGTCCATAAGATTTCAAAATAGAAAGGATTATTCAGAGCTAAAAGCTGCTGCTTTTTGCATTTGGTAATACTTGCCCTTTCTAGCCATGAGGTCCTGATGGTTCCCATACTCAACAATATCGCCATCTACTAAGACTAGAATCAAATCCGCATCCTGAATGGTTGACAAACGGTGAGCAATGATAAAGCTTGTGCGATCCTTCATGAGTTTGGCAAAGGCATCCTGTACCAGCACTTCTGTCCGCGTATCGATGGATGATGTCGCCTCGTCTAAGATAAGAATCTTTGGAATAGCTAGAAAGACTCGGGCGATGGTCAAGAGCTGAGCTTGCCCAACAGAGAGAGATTCTCCTGCATTTTCCAATTTAGTATCGTATCCCTGTGGCAACTGTTGGATGAAAAAGTCTGCATTGGCTGCTTGGGCAGCAGCAATCACCTGCTCCCGACTGGCATCAGGATTGCCAAAGGCAATATTGTCATGAATAGTTCCTTGCTTGAGCCAGGTTTCTTGGAGCACCATCCCAAACTGCTGTCTCAATGATGCTCGGGTATAATCATAAATAGATTGCCCATCTAGCAAGATATCTCCAGAATTAATGGGGTAAAATCGCATAAGGAGATTGATAAGAGTTGATTTTCCAGCACCTGTCGGACCAACGATGGCCACCTTGCTACCAGCTGGGATATCGATAGACAAATCCTTAATCAAGATTTTTTCTGGATGGTAGCCAAAAGAAACATGCTTAAAGGAAATAGCTCCCTTAACCTGGTCACTGGTCAAGACTTCCTTACCTGTTTCAGCCACCTCAGGACTTTCTAAGACAGCATAGACGCGCTCTGCACAAGCTAAAGCACTTTGCAACTCGGCTAGAACTGAAGAAATATCGTTAAAGGGCTTGGTGTACTGTTGGACATAATTCAAAAAGGTAACTAAACGCCCAATGGTCAAGGTGGACCCCATCATGATACGATAAGCTCCTACTCCAGCAAGAAGAGCATAAATGAGCGCATTGACAAAGCGAGTCGAAGGATTAACCGTTGAAGAATAAAAGATGGCTGACTGAGAATAGCCTGCGTAGTTGCCATTCGCCTCGTGCAGTCTTTGGATAAACTCTGTCTGAGCATTGAAGGACTGGATAATGGTCTGCTGGCTAAGCGATTCTTCAATCAACTGAGTCTGAATGCCCCTCGTCTCTGTTTGCTTCTGGAATAGATGATAAGAGCGTTTGGCAATAAAGCGTGAAATTACCATGGACAGTGGCGTCAACAACAAGACCAAGAGGGTCATGAGGAGATGAATTTGAAGCATGGCTAGGATACTAACCAAAATCATTAAGACGCCAATAAAAAATTGATTAAAAATCATGGTCAAACCGGCTGCCAACTGTTCTATATCCGTGGTTACACGACTCACCATCTCTCCACTGCCCTGTCGAACCACAAAAGCAATCGGTAAACGATGGAGCTTATGAATGATTCGCTCTCGCAAGTCTCTGGTATAAGAGAAGATTAGACGATTATAGAGAAGGGGATTGATCCATTGCACCAGTGTATTTCCTATGACTACCAAAATCATCTGGAGAAAAATTTGCCAAAAAACTGGTGATGAACCAGCCACTAGAACCTGGTCTATGACCTGCCCAATCAGAATAGGTAGGTAAATTGATAAGCCAACTTGGGCAATAGTTCCTAGAAAGGCAAGGAAAAGGAGGAAAGGATGGCTTGCTAAATCTACGGCTAAACGTTTGAGCGTCTGGTTTGCAGTTTGTCGTTTCATGCTAGTCCTCCTTTCCATGTTGGGATGCATTGATTTCGCGATAGACTTGACTAGTTTGCATCAAGTCATCGTGCTTGCCAATAGCTAGGAGCTCACCTTTTTCCAAGAGGAGAATCTGGTCAGCTATCTGAAGTGTCGAAGTCCGTTGAGAAATCAAGATTAAGCTCGTGTTTGGCAAATTTTCTCGGATAGCTTTCAAGAGCTTGGACTCGGTGATGGTGTCGAGGGCCGAGGTCGCATCATCTAGGATGAGAAATGGAGCTTGACGCAAGACTGCTCGTGCGATAGACAGCCTTTGTTTTTGTCCGCCTGAGAAATTTCGCCCTCCTACCTCAACTAGGGCATCCAAGAGTCCTTCCTTTTCACTGACAAAATCCTTAGCTTGCGCAATATCCAAGGCCTGCCATAGTTGCTGGTCAGATACTTCTTGATTGAAACCTAAAGTCAAGTTAGAACGAATAGTTCCCTTAAAGAGTTCGACCTTTTGGGGCACGTAGGAAATCCAAGACCGCCACTGCTCAAGATTACGAGGACTACGTCCATTTCGATAAAGGTCAATGCTCCCCTGGTCTGCTGGATAAAGTCCAAGTAAGACTTGCACCAAGCTTGACTTACCAGAACCCGTTCCCCCGATGATACCAAGGATTTGCCCTTGCTTCATATCAAAGGAAATGTTTCTCAGAGAAGGCTGGGCCGCATCAGGATAGGTAAAGGTCAATTCTTGGACTTGTAAAACCTGATCGTTGGTAACTTGTTTTTCTTCTAATTCTGAATGAATATCTTCTGGAGCTTCGGTAAAAACTTCCTCGATTCGCTTGGCTGAGATATAGGATTGATTAAGAGAATTTATCAGCATGGCGAGCTTAACCAATTCCACCAAGATTTGCAAAAGGTAGTTGATGAGGGCAATCAGGGCACCTTGACTGAGTAAACCTCCTTGAATTGAAATATAGCCCTGCCAGATGATGACGAGAAGGGTTCCATTGACAATCAGATAGGTCAGAGGTGTTAATAAACTAGACCAGAAGCCTGTTTTTTCTTGCAATCTGGCATAAATTTGGTTAAGGGTTTGAAAAATCTGTAACTCTCGTTTTTCCTGACCAAAAGCACGAATAACCCGCATGCCTTGCAATTGCTGGCGCGTTTCCTGAACCAGCTGGTCCGTTTTCTTTCTGAGACTGCTGTAGAGAGGATTGACCAATCGAGAGAGACCGACAATGACAATCGTCAAAATGACAACCATAACCAAAAACCAGAAAGTCAGCTCAGCCGAGATGCGATAGGCCATAAAGATAGCCCCAAAAACGATAATGGGCGCTCGCAAAAACAGGCGCAGGAATTGATTGATCCCAGTCTGAATCTGGTAGGTATCCGAAGTCAAGCGTGTCACCAAGCTAGAAGTTGTCAGACGATCTCTGCTGTCCTTGGGTAGGGAAAGAATATGACGATAAAGGTCGTCTGTCAGTTCTTTGGCAAACCCAACCGCTGCCTTGGCTGAGTAAAACTGGGCTACCAAGGCCACTAAAACGCCAATCACTGCAAAGATAAGGAGCAGGCCAATCTGCATCCATAGATGCCCTTGATCTCTCTGAGGCAAGGATTGGTCAACAATCCCAGCAATCACCATGGGAACCAAGAGCTCAAAAACAGCTTCTAGTAGCTTAAACAAGGGTGCTAGAATCGATTCCTTGATATAGGGTTTAAAGTATGATAATAAGTCTTTCATAAATCCCTTCTATTCTTATTCTGGAAATGAAGAAAGTGGGAAGCGCCCACCCTCTCTGTTTTATTTGTTTAAATAAGGTAATAAATAGCCATATCCTGCTTTTTCCATCTCATCCTTGGCTACAAAGCGCAAGGATGCAGAATTAATACAGTAACGCAGGCCACCTAATTCCTGAGGACCATCTGTGAAAACATGACCCAAGTGAGCATTGCCTGACCGAGAACGAACCTCAATTCGCTCCATTCCATGGCTCATATCCTTGTAATAATGAATCAATTCCTTGGAAATCGGACGGCTAAAACTTGGCCAACCACAACCTGAAGCAAACTTATCCTTGGCAAAAAAGAGTGGCTCACCCGTCGTGATATCTACATAAATCCCTTCTTCAAAGGTCTGGTCATAGGCATTGGTAAATGGCACCTCTGTAGTAGCTTCTTGGGTGACACGATAAGACTCTTCGGATAAACTTTCCTTTAACACTTCTTGACTAGGCTTTTCATAGTTAGATGCATCAATCAAGGGCTTCTCAGCATCGGTCACATCGATATGACAGTAACCCGAAGGATTTTTCTTGAGATAGTCTTGGTGATAGTCTTCAGCCAGAATATAGTGGCGAAGTTTCTCCACTTCTACTGCAATCTTTCGACCTAGCATGCGTTCCTGCTCCTGCACCACAGTGTAGATAGCTGGCAAATCTGCTTCATCTTGGTAATAAATCCCAGTACGATATTGACGACCACGGTCATTCCCTTGCTGGTTGATAGATAAAGGGTCAATGACACGGAAATAATAAAGTAAAATTTCTCTAAGTGACACTGCTTTCTCATCGTAAATCACTTGAACCGTTTCTGCATGGTCTGTTTCCTTAATCAGCTGATAATTGGTCGTTTCGACTTGCCCATTAGCGTAGCCAACACTGGTTGCTAGCACTCCAGAAATTCGGGAAAAATACTCCTCTAAACCCCAAAAACAACCACCTGCTAGATAAATTTCTGCCATCTTTGTTTCTCCTTTATCAAGTTTTTAACTAATACTCTTCGAAAATCTCTTCAAACCACGTCAGCTTACATCTGCAACCTCAAAACAGTATTTTGAGCTAACTTCGTCAGTTCTATCCACAACCTCAAAACACTGTTTTGAGCAACCTGCGGCTAGCTCCTAGTTTGCTCTTTGATTTTCATTGAGTATAAACTTCTTTTCAAAAAAAGGACAGGAAGCCCTCTAGTCGAGACTTTCCCCATCCTATCTTCTATTTCTTTACTTTGTTTCGACACGGACACCTTGCGTATCAACTTTCAAATCATGCAGTTTGCCTTTGAAGGGTTGCTTTTGTAATTCTTCCTTAATCGCTGGCATCTTATCATGAGAAGCCAAGACCATAACTGTCGGCCCTGCTCCAGAGAGATAGGTCGCATAGGCACCATTCTCTTTAGCTACTTGCTTAATCGTCGCAAATTCACGGACCAGACTTTGACGATAACGCTCGTGGAAGAGGTCCCCCTCGATCGCTTGTCCAGCTGTCACCATATCTCCTGCCAATAAGGCTGCAACTGCCACATTGGCGATGGAACTAGCAGCAACAGCTTCCTTGTAGGACAATTTCTTAGGCAAGACACCACGGCTATCTCGAGTGCGTAATTCATAGTTTGGAATGTAAGCTAGGAAATCACACACTGGGAAGTCTGCCACAATAGCAGAGACTTTCCCTTCAACAGAACTCGCAACAACAAGATTTCCATAGATAGCTGGAGCCACATTGTCAGGATGCCCTTCAATCTTGGTCGCCAGCTGCAATTTTTCGTGGTCAGATAAATTTAGCTTGCCTAATTGGTTAGCCAGTTCAATCCCAGCAACAATAACCGAGCTAGAAGAACCCAAGCCACGCGCCAAGGGAACATCACTAGTCATTTTCAAACGTCTCGGTTGCAAGTCCGGCGCAATTTGCAAGGCAATCTTAAGCAAAAGATTACGCTCGTCATGGGGAATCCATTTGCCAATTTGGTGTTCAATCAACCACTCATCTCGTTCTTCACAGACCTCAATTTGAAGATACTTGGTTACAGCTACACCAACCGAATCAAAACCTGGCCCGATATTGGCACTGGTTGCAGGTACAATAATCTTCATCCTATTCTCCTAACACCTTGAAGGTATTCAAGAGGTCAAATTCTGAAGCTTTGGCCAACTCAGCTGAAACATTCTCAAGTTGTGCTTTATTAATCTTATGAGTGATGATCACTACACGTGCCTTGTCACCCTCTTTGCCATCTTGGAGGATTTGCTTGAAGGAAATATCTTGAGCATTAAAGATTTCAGCCAGTTTCAAGACCTGACCTTTTGAGTCTGGTGCCAAGATTGAGAAATAGTAGTTTGCTTTAACATCTTCTGGATTTGCCAAAACCAAGTCACGGCTATATTCGTTGAAGTCTTTACCGATGGTACCATCATTCAAGCGACGAACGATACGAACAATATCCGCTACAACACTTGTTGCAGTTGGTTTTTGACCAGCACCTGGTCCGTAGTACATAGATTCTCCGATACCAATAGATTCTACAAAAACAGCGTTCATTACCCCATTCACACTAGCAAGTGGGTGAACTTTCGGTAGGAAAGTTGGTGTCACTTCTGCAGCAATACCTGAAGGAGTTTCCTCGATAGAACCTACCAATTTCACTACATAGCCCAGGTCTTGGGCTACAGCTACGTCTTCTGGTGTGATGTTGCGGATTCCCTTGTGGGCTACATCGTCAAAAGCAACCTTCATACCAAAAGCAAATTGGCTCAAAATCACCATCTTGTAGGCTGCATCAATCCCATCTACGTCATTTGTCGGGTCGCTTTCTGCAAATCCTAATCTTTGAGCTTCAGCCAGAGCATCATCATAAGACCAGCCTTCTTCGACCATCTTGGTCATCATGAAGTTAGAAGTTCCGTTAACGACACCAAGAACGCGCGTGATTTTATCAGAAGTCAATGAATTTGCCAAGGTACGAAGAATTGGAATCCCACCAGCTACTGCTGCTTCGTAGTAAAGTGCTACATTATGCTCTTTAGCGATTTCTAACAATTCTGCACCATGGACAGCCAAAAGGTCCTTGTTTGCTGTCACAACGTGTTTGCCAGCCTCCAAGGCACGAGTGATAAAGGTTTTAGCTGGTTCGATACGTCCCATCAATTCCACTACGATAGTAATGTCTTGATCTGACAAAATATCATCTACATTGGTCACAAAGTTAAAGTCATTCCCTGCTGCAAGCAAGTGGTTCTTCTCATCTTCATCCTTGACCAATACCTTGGCTACTTCAATCTCTGAATGAGCTGACTGAACGATTTTTTCTCCATTTTCCTTTAGGAGGAATGGCACACCACTTGCAACGGTACCAAATCCAAGTAAAGCAATTTTAACTGTCATGTTTGTCTCCTAGAAATTTTCTGATATAGCCATTATAACAGAATTTTGTGAAAATTCCTATCCAAGAAAACCACTATTTATAGATAGAAAAGAAAAAACGAATCATCGATTCGCCTTTTCTGATAAGTAAAAATTGATTTCTAAAAACTATGAATTAATTTTTTGCAGACCGAGCACCGCGTCGTGATTGATCAAGATGCGACCATACTCTTGTAAAACCGAACGACTGATATCACTGTCGTCTGCAAACTCACGCATACGAGCCAAGAGCCAGGCTGGATATGGACTAGGATGATTTTC
>CAUVUZ010000067.1:0-7123 GCA_963555095.1 uncultured Streptococcus sp.
ATCATCATCAGTAGCCTTACGGGCAATGATTATTTTGGGAAGCAGTCCTTGCCTAGATTGATGATGTGGGCGACATTAGGAGTCAGTCTAGTTGGTCTGGCTAACTTATTCAATCAAGTCGTGCTTGGTTTGCTATTCCTCTTTTTAACTCTGTATGTGTCTGGTAAAGTGTCCCCAAAGATTAGTGCCATGCTCATGAAAAATCTAGCTCCAGAGGTTCTAGCTCGTACCAGTAATTTTTTAGGTTTATTGTTTACCTTATCGGTACCTCTTGGTACAGCCTGTTTTTCACTTGTAGCCGTATGGAATATGCAGTTGACTTGGATTTTATTTGTTGTCCTTTCTTTGCTGGCTATTCTTCTGACAAGTCTGAATCTCAAAAATGATATGTAAATCCTAATTTTTTTCTCACTGTCTTAATCCCTCTATTTATGGTAAAATAAGACTATTAAGTTTAAAGAGGATTCCCTATGAAATTACAAAAACCAAAAGGAACGCAGGATATTTTACCTGCTGAGTCTGCCAAGTGGCAGTACGTTGAGGGCTTTGCCCGTGAAATTTTCAAGCGCTATAACTATGCGGAAGTGCGCACGCCTATTTTTGAGCATTACGAGGTTATCAGTCGCTCTGTCGGAGATACAACGGATATCGTAACCAAGGAAATGTACGATTTCTATGACAAGGGTGACCGCCATATCACTCTTCGTCCAGAAGGAACTGCGCCCGTTGTCCGTTCTTATGTGGAAAATAAACTCTTCGCACCAGAAGTGCAAAAGCCAAGTAAGTTCTATTACATGGGCCCTATGTTCCGTTATGAGCGTCCACAGGCAGGTCGTTTGCGTCAGTTCCACCAGATTGGTGTTGAGTGTTTTGGCTCAAGCAATCCAGCTACCGATGTGGAAACCATCGCTATGGCAGCTCATTTCTTGAAAGCGATCGGCATTCAAGGTGTCAAACTACACCTCAACACTCTTGGAAATCCTGAGAGTCGTGCGGCCTACCGTCAGGCCTTGATCGACTATTTGACACCGCTCAAGGAGACCTTGTCTAAGGATAGCCAGCGTCGTTTGGAGGAAAATCCTCTCCGTGTCTTAGACTCTAAGGAAAAAGAAGACAAGGTGGCAGTGGAGAATGCGCCGTCTATCTTGGACTTCCTTGATGAAGAAAGCCAATCCCACTTTGATGCTGTGCGTCAGATGTTGGAAAATCTGGGTGTAGACTATATCATCGATACCAATATGGTGCGTGGTCTGGATTATTACAACCACACGATTTTTGAATTCATCACTGAGATTGAGGGCAATGACTTGACGGTCTGTGCGGGTGGTCGCTACGATGGTTTGGTTGCCTACTTTGGTGGTCCTGAAACTGCTGGATTTGGATTTGGACTTGGTGTAGAGCGCCTGCTTCTTATCCTTGAAAAGCAAGGTGTGGCCCTTCCTATTGAAAACGCCCTAGATGTCTATATCGCAGTCTTGGGTGAAGGAGCAAATGTTAAGGCCTTGGAATTGGTACAAGCCCTTCGCCAACAAGGATTCAAAGCTGAGCGTGATTACCTTAACCGTAAACTCAAAGCTCAGTTCAAATCCGCCGATGTCTTTGCGGCTAAGACCCTCATCACCCTGGGAGAGAGCGAAGTCGAAAGCGGACAAGTGACGGTCAAGAACAACCAAACACGAGAAGAAGTGCAAGTGTCATTTGAGGCAATCAGCCAAAACTTCTCAGAAATTTTTGAAAAATTAGGCTTTTAATAGTATCTAAAACTGGTCAGGATCTTATTCCTGACCCTTTTCTTTTGCAAAATGACAAAAATCATAAACTTTTTGACAAATATTGTTGTCAAAAAGAAAAAGATGTGTTACAATGTAAGCAAGTTAAGAGAAAAGGAGCAAGGAACGATTATGTGGGCATTAGGATTTGTACCTCTTGTGTTTATGTTTTATCTCTATCATACCCAAAGGGTCAAGAAACTAGAGAATAAAATCAAAAGAATTGAGCAAAAACAGAAAGGAAATAAAGAAATGTCAAGAATTTTAAAAGAATTGATTGGGAAAACACCGACAATCTTTGGACAAGTTTTTGGAACAGACAACTGGGAAGTTGTGGATGTTGATGAGGAATGGGTCAAGCTACGCCGTGTTGATAAAAAGGGAAAAGAAAAATTTAAACTACAACGTATTGAGGATATCCAAACCGTTGAATTTGGCGGAAAGTAGGTCTGTGACATGCAACTTAAAAATCGTTTAAAAGAGCTTCGGGCTCGCGATGGTCTCAATCAAACCGAACTGGCCAAGTTGGCAGAAGTTTCGAGGCAGACCATTAGCCTATTAGAACGGGACGAATACACCCCGTCAGTTG
The DNA here is from genome assembly GCA_963555095.1 of uncultured Streptococcus sp. Classification (GTDB taxonomy): domain Bacteria; phylum Bacillota; class Bacilli; order Lactobacillales; family Streptococcaceae; genus Streptococcus. The sequence continues at coordinate 2,359 of CAUVUZ010000067.1, forward strand.
TGATTGCCTTGAAAATATCTCAGATTTTCAACGAAACAGTCGAATCGGTATTTCGCTTGGAGGAGGATGAGTGATGAACAAGTATAAAGTAATTTATTATGTAGTTGCCATAGCTCTATTAGTCAGCGTATTTCTACTGATTGGGATAGACTTAGGTTGGTTTAGTCCCTATCAAAGTGACCAATTTATTTGGGCCTACTTTGCTCTTATCCCAGTCGTTGACTGGATTGAAAAGAAAGCAAACAATTTAGCGAGTGAAAAAGGAGAATGAAAATGAAAAAGAAAAATAAAGGTGGATTGTTATTTTTAATGTCTGTTGTCTTTGGAGGTTTCTTGGGAGGTTTTGTAGGGATGTTTAAGGATGCTGCCGAATCCCACGCAATCATTTTAGATGTAAAAGTCTTTATACCCTGGATATCAACTATTTGTTTACTGATAGGTTTCATTAGTATTCTTTTGACTTTCAATTTCTTAAAGAAAAGCAGAAAATTTCACTCCTTGTATCAAGAGGAAATGGATGATGACCTGAATGAAACCTATTATGTGCAAATGTATCGGAATCTTGAGTTTGGAAGCATTGCTTTTAATATTACAAACGTAGCGATTTTATTGGCTCTCTTCATTTCAGCAAGTGAAATGGTTGTACTAAATGGAAGCCATCTAACCTTATCTCTTTCTTTTTTGGGATTAGTATTGATTTTTAATGTTCAAAAATATTTTTATAAAACCATTGCGATTGTTCGCCAGTTTGATTTGGTATTTTTCTCTATGCCAAAGGATATCTTAGGCTATGTCAATTCTTACGATGAAGGGGAGCGCCAGGCTAATTTGGAACAGAGTTTTCGGATTTTATTCCAATTACATCAGTATGTCTTGCCAACCTTGTACTTTCTGATTGCTCTCTTTTCTTTACTGACAGGAGAGATTCAGCTACTAGCTTTCGTACTTGTAGGAGCCATCCATGTTTATATCAATGTGATGCAGTTACCTATGGTAAAACGTTATTTCAAATAAAGGAGTTTCTATGATTCGTGTTGAAAATGTAAGCAAAAGTTTTGGGAGCAAAAAGGCTCTTCATCAGATTTCTTTTGAGATTAAGGAGGGTGAAATCTTTGGTTTTCTTGGACCTTCTGGCTCAGGTAAAACAACCATGATCAATGTCTTAACAGGTCAGTTGGCTGCAGATCAAGGTAACACAGTTTTGTTAGGCAAGAATTCTCAAGATTTAACCTCAAATGATTTGGAACAAATTGGTATAGTTAGTGATGGCAGTGGTTTTTATGAAAAGATGAGTCTTTACAAAAATCTGCTCATTTATGCAAAATTATATGGCCTTAAAGCTTCTAGAGTAGATACAGTGCTTGATCAAGTTGGGTTATCAGATGCCAAAAATCTTATCGCGGAAAAACTATCTACAGGTATGAAACAGCGAATGTTCTTGGCTCGTGCTCTTCTAAATGCCCCTAAGATTCTCTTTCTAGATGAGCCAACAAGTGGTCTTGATCCAACCACCTCAAAATCAATTCATGCTCTCTTACAGGAACTGAAGCAGGCTGGTACAACGATCTTTTTAACAACCCACGATATGAATGAAGCAACCTTGCTTTGTGATCAACTCTCTCTTTTAAATAAGGGAATCTTGATTGAGTATGGTAGCCCACAAGAGATTATCCAGAAATACCACGTGGATAAAAAGGTCCGTGTACGCTATCAAGATGGGCACGAACAAGTGGTTTCTTTTGAAGAATTGCCTCATTTGAATACGACAAATCTAATAGCTGTTCATTCTTGTGAACCGACTTTAGAAGAAATCTTTATTAGATTGACAGGAGAAAAGTTAGATGTTTAGAAAATTAAATGCCCTTCTTTGGTTAAGGTTACAAGTTCTTATTAGCAATTCAACCTTGTTAGCGACATTATTGATGCCTTTTGGTATTGCTATCCTATATAATGAGTTCTTAAATAAGGGTGGGGAACTGACTATGTTTCTCCTCTCTACGAGTTTGACGATGGTCTTGAGTATGGGAAGTGGTTATATGGTATCGATTATGATGGCTGAGGATAAGGAAAAACGTAACCTTAAATCCCTCATACTAAGTGGTGTGACAGCAACGGAGTATACTCTGAGCATGATGGCTCTTCCTCTTCTAGTGGTGCTTCTTTCGATGGTTGTTCTACCTCTGTATCTTAAAGTTGATTTAACAAACTACTTTCTTACCTATGGTCTCTATCTGCTTCTGGCAACTATCAGCATTATCTTTCTTAACATTCTTATCGGTGCAGTATCAGATACTCAGTCGAAGGCGCAAGTGTATAGTATTTTTCCTATGCTGACCTTCTCTTTCTTGCCCACTCTTGCTGTTCAAAATGAAACTGCGCAAAAATTGTTGGACTATTCTTTCATTGGTCCTTTGGTAAGTTTATTAAAAGAAGGTGGAGGAGAGTTATCTTTGAGAAGTCTTGGTCTTTTGCTAGCATGGATCCTTTTGCTAGGATTAGCTAGTCTCTTCGTATTGAAAAATAGTTATAAAGGAAAATAGGAGGCCCGTATGAACTTACTTAAAAATCTCGGCTGGTTTCTTCTAGCTGTTCTATCCTTTTTCTTTGGCTATGGTATGGTTCAGAGCATGGCTCTGTCAGCTCTTGGACTAGGGGCTTCAATCTTTGGAGTCTTACCACTTTATATCGCCCTGTCAGGGGCCTATGTTTATGGAGTTTACAGATGGTATCGGACAGAAAAGGTTAGCATCCAGGCGACTGCTTTTAATCGTTATATTTGGTTGCCAACTCTGGTTTTGCTAGTGGCGATTACAGCCCAGTTCTTTTTGCCAGATGATCCGTCGGTCAATCAACAAATCGTATCTCAACTGACAGTTGCACAGCCTGTCTTTGGTTTCTTTATGGTAGTGGTCTTTGCTCCTCTGACGGAAGAACTCATCTTTAGAGGAATGCTGGCGCGCTATCTCTTTCCTAAGCAGAACAACAGCAAACAGACAGCTCTGTTTCTCCTCGTATCAAGTGTGCTTTTTGCCTTGATTCATTTTCCAGGGACTTTGCAACAGTTTTTAGTTTATGCCAGTCTAGGATTGAGTTTGGGTCTGGCTTATGTGAGCCGAAAAGGTCTTCTTTATAGCATTTCTTTACACGCTTTGAATAATTTAATCGGCTTTTTGATGATACTCATGCTATAATAGAGTCAGGAGGTCACATGAAACGAGTAATTTTATTAGCAGTGATACAGGCGGTCGTTCTCTTCTTTATCATCGGAGCACTTGCCTATGCCTTCAAAGGCGACTTCTTTTACAACTATCTAGCAGTTGTCTTTGCGCCTATTGCAGGTGTCTTGCGTTTTGCTTCGGCTTATGCGACGGAGATTGTTCTACCTAAAAAGGCAGCTGAGATTGCTGAAAAGCGTAAAAAAGGTTAAGAATCCTACTCAGGGAATCCGATGACGTTTTCATCGGATTTTTTGTCTGTTCGTTTTGATTTCTAAAGACAATCAAACTTTTCTGCTGATTTTCATGAAGTGCCTGCGCTTTTATGGTAAAATAGTAACAGAATAAAAGAGGAGAGAAAACATGAAACGTAGTATGTATGCTGGTCGTGTTCGTGAGGAACATATCGGACAAGAAATTACCTTGAAAGGATGGGTTGGTCGTCGTCGTGACTTGGGTGGTTTGGTCTTTATCGACCTTCGTGACCGTGAAGGAATCATGCAGTTGGTTATCAACCCTGAAAAAGTATCTGCAGAGGTCATGGCAACGGCTGAAAGTCTTCGTAGCGAATTTGTCATTGAGGTAACTGGACAAGTTGCTGCGCGTGAACAGGCAAATGATAAATTGGCGACTGGTGCGGTTGAGTTGAATGTGACAGCTCTTACTGTGCTGAATACAGCCAAAACAACACCTTTTGAAATTAAGGATGGGATTGAGGCCAATGACGATACACGTTTGCGTTACCGTTACCTTGACCTTCGTCGTCCAGAGATGTTGGAAAATCTTAAACTTCGTGCCAAGGTGACCCACTCAATCCGTAACTACTTGGATGAGCTGGAATTTATCGATGTGGAAACACCCTTCCTGTCTAAGTCAACGCCAGAAGGGGCGCGTGACTATTTGGTGCCATCTCGTGTCAATAAAGGGCATTTCTACGCGCTTCCTCAAAGTCCACAGATTACCAAACAGCTCTTGATGAATGCTGGTTTCGACCGCTATTACCAAATCGTCAAATGTTTCCGTGACGAGGACTTGCGTGGAGACCGTCAACCTGAATTTACTCAGGTCGACTTAGAAACGTCTTTCCTTAGTGAGCAAGAAATTCAAGATATCACAGAAGGCTTGATTGCGCGCGTGATGAAAGAAACAAAAGGAATCGAAGTGACGCTTCCATTCCCTCGTATGAAGTATGATGATGCGATGGCTCTTTACGGTTCTGATAAGCCAGATACCCGTTTTGACATGTTGCTTCAGGACTTGACAGAAGTGGTCAAGGGTGTTGATTTCAAAGTTTTCTCAGAAGCACCTGCCGTTAAGGCCATTGTGGTCAAAGGAACTGCAGACAACTACTCACGTAAAGACATCGACAAGATGACCGAAGTAGCTAAACAGTACGGTGCTAAAGGTCTTGCTTGGGTCAAGGTTGTTGATGGAGAATTAAACGGACCAGTTGCCAAGTTCTTGACTAGCATTCAAGCAGAATTGACAGCAGCGCTTGGTCTTGAAGATAAGGATTTGGTTCTCTTTGTGGCGGATACGCTTGAAGTGGC
>CAUVUZ010000068.1:0-7105 GCA_963555095.1 uncultured Streptococcus sp.
TTTTTAACACCAAATCACCTCCTGTTATCGTTTACACTATTCATTCTAGCACATTTTCTACCAAAGTCAAGCATTTTTTGTCATTTTCTTTCAAATTCTACCATTTTTCTCATTTCCAAAATTTTTATTGCAAGATGAAGCGCTTTATGGTAGACTATTTTAGTAAGCATTGGAAGATTACTCAAGAGGCTTAAGAGGCCGTGTTGGAAACGCGGTAGACGTGTAACAGCGTGCGTGGGTTCGAATCCCATGTCTTCCGTAGAAAAGAAAAAATATTTTGGGGATACAACAAAAACGTTGTATCCTTTTTGTATCCCTTTTTAAAAAAAGAGGGTCTGTTTTAGGGTCTGTATTTGACTCCTTTTGTGACTCCTTTTTCCGCAGGAATACCAAAAACAAAAATAAAAAACGTTGATTTAACAACGTTTTTCCAAGGTTGGTGAAAGAATAATGGAGCCGGTGGGAGTCGAACCCACGTCCAAACACCTGCCAACATATTTGTCTACAACCATAGGTTATGTATTGTTTTAACAGTCCCTCGACACATAACTCAAGCCCAGCAACTGCGAGTCTATTAATCTCTTATCAAACCACTAGACAAGGCTTGATCGTATCTCGCTAATCATAAGACCTGTCATTGAACACGAGCAATCCAAATCGGGTCACGCCTGCTGGTTTTTAGGCAGCTAGAGCGTAAGAAGTGTTATTTTTTGCAGTTATATTTAACTGAGCGTTTACGTCGCCACACGGGTTGCAAAATATGCCTCATAATGCCTGTCGAATCCGTAACGACCCCAAAAGACGATAGAACCATTATAACCTATCTTCATAAAAAATGCAAAATCAAGGCGTTTCTTTAGAAAAGATATGTTTTCAAGGCTTCTGATAAGGCTTGATAACCGGCTACACTTAGATGGAGGCCATCCGTTGTATAGGCTGATTGAAGTTGCCCTTCTGAATCTGTCAAACTATCATAAATCGACACAAAATCTGCTTGCACATAGGCGGAGGCTAGAGCCTCATAGGCTTGATTCCATTCTCTAATCTTTTCATTAGTTCGGATATAAACAGTCTGCTTGTATTCTTCGCCTTCATTAACTGGCAGAATAGAAATAAGCTTTATTTGTGACAGCGGATAATCTCGGGCAATCGATTGAATCACACGCTCAAGATTATCCAAGGCTTCATTCATAAGAACATCTTTTCCGATATCATTTGTTCCAATTAAGAGAACAATTTGATCCACAGCACCACCATAAAGATGGGCATCCAGATTCTCTAATAAAAGTCTCGTCTGGTAGCCTCGGATGCCACGATTGACAATCGTCTTAGCAGTCCCGAGTAACTCTTGCAGAGGGTAATACTCCACAATTGAATCTCCGATAAAGATGATATCTGGCTCTATAACAGAAACTTGATTCAATTCACGATACTTGATTTGAATCTTTTCTTGCTCCTTTAAGAGCCAATTCTCTAATAACTGTACTGCCACCTTATCCCTCTTTCTCTAACAAATTCTCTAGGACCTGATAAACACCCGCCTGGCTGTTAGCTGGCGCTAGAGCAGTCGCAACGGCCTTAGCCTCATCATCTGCATTTTCCATAGCATAGGCAATTCCAGCCAGTTCTAGCATCTCGACATCATTTTCGCTATCACCGAAAGCCATGATTTGTTCCGATTTCAAATTCCAGCGCTTGAGTAATTCTTCCAATCCCCAAGCCTTGTGAACACCAGCCTGTAGGATATCGATACAACCATAACCGCTAGAAACAGCTCTTACACGACCATCAAAGAGGTCATTGATTTCCTGCAAAACAGAACTCGATCGTTCTTCACCAACGACCATGCTCATTTTAAGCACTCCACCAAAGAGGTCAGCTTGTAACTCTTCTACAAAATTCATTCGTTGATAGAGTCTTTCAATCATCTCTGGAGTCATAAATTTATCAAGTTCTGTAAAAACAGTACCTTTCTTTACAAAACCACCATTCATACCAGTTACGACGAACTGATCTCGGCACTCTCTCCCTTTAAAATGAGCTAAAGCCTTATCAACCATAGCATCATCCCAGGTCTGAGCTTGAATCAGTTTATTGTTTTCAAAAATTCGCGCCCCATTGGCAACTACTAGGATTACTCGTTCAGCCAAGTGTCCCAATAGTTCTCTCATACGATGGATTTCATTCCCCGTCGCAATAACAAAACGGATATCCCTTTGATCCAGCTGATCTAAAATCTTTTCCAAGCGGGGCAGATCCAGCTGACCCCTCGAGTCCAGCAAGGTTCCATCCATATCTGTCGCAATCAATTTAATCGTCATCATATCTCCTTTAGGGTGGAGCACCTACCACTTCAACCCTACATGTTCATTCATTTCTTTATAGGCCGTGTCAATTCGTTCCTTGGTCGCCTCGTCCAACTTGTCACGGTGACTGCCTCCCTCAATGAAGTCCTCTAGGATATAGGTCTGATAAAGGAAGAGCGGATAGCCTTCTGGAGAGTAAGTTCCTTTCGGTGTCCGATTGACCCAAGTAGGATGCGCTTTAGCCGTTTCAATCCTTGTCTTGCCATCTTTTTTCTTAATGGTTACATCCATGAGAACACCGCGCTCTGTCCACTTGGCATTTTCCTCATCTTGCATGGTTTCAATGCGCTGATTTGAGAGGAAATTCCCCATGGAATAGATGATCAGTTTTTTGTCACCATCTTTTTCAACCGTTTCAGCAGGTTCAACGACGTGAGGATGCCCTCCAAAGATAATATCAGCTCCCCAGTCAATCATCTTATGGTACAGTGTTTTCTGTTCTTCCGTCGGTTCTAGCTGGTACTCAATTCCCATCTGAGGCATGATGACAGTAATATCTGCTTCCTTCTCTGCACGCTCGATTTCCGCCTTCATTTTATCTTCATTCAGGTCAGAAAGATAGCGATTATAGTCCTCTTGAGAGATATACTGCTCAATGCCATTAAAACCGTAGGAATAGGCCAGGAGAGCTACCTTGATACCATTGACTTCCTTGATGACTATAGGTGCTTGGTCTCGGGATTCATGTGTGTAGACTCCGATGGGTGTCATTCCAGCCTTTTCAATAGCTTGAGCCGTTGAAACAACTCCCTCAATTTGAGAATCCAAAATATGATTATGAGCCAAGTCTAGAACTTGGTAGCCTGCATCCTTGATCGCATCCATGACTTCCCCTGGTGCATTAAAGAGAGGATAACCTGCCAAGTAGTGGTCCTTGTTCACCGTTCCTTCAAAGTCACCAATTACCAAATCAGCTTGTTTGAGCCAGGGTTTTACATACTCAAAATTTTCATGGAAATCATAGGTTCCATCTTCTTTCAGAGCTGTTCGGTAGATAGGGATATGGTAGAGGAGGTCACCATTTGCCATGATACGCGCCGTCGTTTCGCCAGATTCATTTTCCTTGGACTGGCTAGACGTCGTAGTCTGACTGTTAGAACTTGTTACCTTGCCGCCTTGTACTGTTCGAACCAGCAAGTTCAATCCCATGGACAAGGCAACTGCAAGCAATAACACAATAATAAACTGGGCATTCGTCCAAGATTTATAATTCCGAAAGAAATCAACACTAGTTCTCCACACCCCATAAAGAGAATCATGAGACCGTCTATCTTGTCGCTTTTCCATCTTTATCCCCCCTTGCTTTTTGATGCAAGTCTTTTCTTTTATTATACCACAGACAAAAGGGGAATATCGTTTATTATATTATTTTTTAGAAACTTCTGCGACTTTCTTTCTCGTCTATTTTGTGTTATCATGTAGAGGTAATGAAAGGAGAGAAAATGTCTGCTATAGAACGTATTACAAAAGCTGCTCATTTAATTGATATGAACGATATTATCCGCGAGGGGAATCCAACTCTACGCGCAGTTGCTGAGGAGGTCACTTTCCCACTGTCTGACCAGGAAATCATCCTTGGCGAAAAGATGATGCAATTCCTCAAACATTCCCAAGATCCTGTTATGGCTGAGAAGATGGGGCTTCGAGGTGGGGTTGGACTTGCTGCTCCCCAACTCGATATCTCAAAACGCATTATCGCTGTTTTAGTGCCAAATATTGTGGAAGAAGGTGAAACTCCACAGGAAGCCTACGACCTGCAAGCTGTTATGTACAATCCAAAAATCGTATCTCACTCTGTTCAAGATGCTGCTCTTGGCGAAGGAGAAGGTTGCCTTTCTGTTGACCGAAACGTACCTGGCTATGTAGTCCGCCATGCCCGAGTCACTGTTGACTACTTTGACAAGGACGGCGAAAAACACCGTATCAAGCTCAAAGGTTACAACTCTATCGTTGTCCAACATGAAATTGATCATCTAAACGGAATCATGTTTTATGATCGTATCAATGAAAAAGACCCATTTGCTGTCAAAGATGGACTCCTCATCCTCGAATAAAGAAAATCCCGTTGCAAAACGGGGTTTTGTGTTATAATAGAGGCATGAAAACAAATGATATTGTCTATGGCGTCCACGCCGTTACAGAAGCCCTCCTTGCAAACACTGGAAACAAACTCTACCTCCAAGAAGATCTAAGGGGAAAGAATGTTGAGAAAGTCAAGGAACTGGCTGCTGAGAAAAAAGTCTCCATCTCTTGGACCTCAAAAAAATCCCTCTCTGAAATGACCGAAGGCGCTGTCCATCAAGGATTTGTCCTAAGAGTCTCTGAATTTGCCTATAGCGAGCTAGATCACATCCTTGCAAAAACACGTCAAGAGGAAAATCCACTTCTATTGATTCTGGATGGTCTAACTGACCCTCATAATCTGGGGTCGATCTTGCGAACAGCCGATGCGACCAATGTTTCAGGTGTCATCATTCCCAAGCACCGTGCTGTCGGAGTGACTCCTGTCGTTGCCAAAACGGCCACAGGTGCCATTGAGCACGTACCGATTGCGCGAGTAACCAACCTCAGTCAAACCCTAGACAAACTCAAGGCTGAAGACTTCTGGACCTTTGGAACGGATATGAACGGTACTCCTTGCCACAAGTGGAATACAAAAGGGAAAATCGCCCTCATCATCGGAAATGAAGGAAAAGGAATCTCTAGCAACATCAAAAAACAGGTAGATGAAATGATTACCATTCCGATGAATGGACATGTTCAAAGCCTCAATGCCAGCGTTGCTGCAGCTATTCTCATGTACGAAGTTTTCCGAAATCGACTATAAAAAAGTTTCCGATCAGTTGATTGGAAACTTTTTTGCTTAACTATGTTCTGTGATAAATTTATAGGCTTCTTGACCAGCGATAGCCCCATCTCCAACCGCTGTTGTCACTTGGCGAAGGTCTTTCTGGCGAACATCCCCAACCGCAAAGATACCATCAACAGCAGTCTTCATGTGATTATCTGTCACAATCCAGCCTGCCTGGTCTTGGATATTCAATTCTTTAACAAAATCACTAACAGGATCCAAACCAACATAGATAAAGACACCACCAAAGGCTTGCTCTGTTACCTTACCCGTTTTCACATTTTCAAATACGACAGATTCTACTCGGTTTTCACCTTTGATTTCCTTGACGACAGAATCCCAGATAAAGTTGACTTTCTCATTTGCAAAAGCACGGTCTTGCAAAACCTTTTGAGCACGAAGTTCATCCCGACGGTGAACAATGGTAACAGTCTTGGCAAAGCGAGTCAAGAAGAGAGCTTCTTCTACCGCTGAATCTCCACCACCAACTACAAGCAAGTCTTGGTCACGGAAGAAAGCTCCATCACAGACTGCACAGTAAGAAACACCACGACTGTTCAGTTCTTCTTCTCCGGGGACACCCAAGAGGCGGTGTTTTGACCCAGTTGCCACGATGACAGTACGGGTTTCGTAAACTTGATCATCAGTGATTACCTTCTTATAGTCAGCACAGTCTTCAATCTTTTCGACAAATCCATACAGGTGCTCTACTCCAAGGTTTTCAAGAGGTTCAAACATCTTTTCAGCTAATTCTGGTCCACTGATATTGGCGTATCCAGGATAGTTTTCGATATCAGATGTGTTGTTCATTTGCCCACCTGGCAGACCACCTTCTATCAAAGCCACTTTCAGATTGCTTCGAGCAGCATATAAGGCAGCGGTCATTCCCGCAGGTCCAGCACCGACAATAATCGTATCGTACATTTCGATTCCTTCTTTCTTGTTGTAACTATCTTTATTCTAACTCATTCTTGCTAGTCACGCAAGGATTATGCCTTGACAACCAAGAGCAAACTCATGACGGCAAAGGATAACACCGGAACGACCAAAACTCCAATCATAATCATATCATAGAGATGAGCTTGGCGAGCCTTGGCTGTCTTGTCCACACCAGACATGGCTCTCAATCCAATCCAAATCCCCAGAAAAATCACGACAAGGATGGTCGTTAAGATCAAACTCTCGAAATATAAAGAAAACAGTTGCAGTAGCATGATCTCTCTCGTTTCTATCTTTTTTAAAGAGTAAACTCAGCTAGTCCAACTAACTGAGTTTTCCTTTTTCCATTATATCAAATATAAGTCCGTTTGTAACTAGCGAAGAATTCTTTTGTCCGTTCTTCTTTCGGATGATTAATGATTTCATCCGGTGTGCCTGACTCGATGATCTTCCCCTTATCTAGGAACAAAATCTTGTCTGCCACTTGGGCTACAAAAGACATATCGTGACTAACCAAGATCATGGTCTGACCAGACTTAGCGGCGTCTGCAATAGACTTCTCTACTTCGCCGACCAGTTCTGGATCAAGGGCTGAAGTGGGCTCGTCCAAGAGTAAAACGTCTGGTTTCATAGCGAGGGCACGCGCTAGAGCAACCCGTTGCTTCTGTCCACCTGATAAGTGGCGAGGGTAATGGTTTTCACGGTCAGAAAGACCAACCTTGGCCAACTCTTCCTTAGCGATTTTTGTTGCTTCCTCGTCCGATAATTTTTTAACAACAACCAAACCTTCCTTAACATTGTCAAGAGCTGTTCGGCGTTCAAACAAATTAAACTGTTGGAAAACCATGGATAGCTTGCGACGAAGGGTCAAAATCTCCTCTTGGCTAATCTTAGAAAAATCAACTGTAAAATTGTCAATCTGAATCGTTCCACTATCTGGAGTTTCAAG
>CAUVUZ010000069.1:0-7059 GCA_963555095.1 uncultured Streptococcus sp.
ATGATGATTGCAGAAGAAAGTTCATCAGCAACAAAGATTACTGGTATGAAAGAAATGGGCGGTCTAGGATTTGACTACAAGTGGAATATGGGTTGGATGAATGATATTCTCCGTTTCTACGAGGAAGACCCAATTTATCGCAAGTATGACTTTAATCTTGTGACCTTCAGCTTTATGTATGTTTTCAATGAAAACTATCTCTTACCTTTCTCACATGATGAAGTGGTTCATGGCAAGAAGAGTATGATGCATAAGATGTGGGGTGATCGCTACAATCAGTTCGCTGGTCTGCGCAATCTCTACACCTATCAAATTTGTCATCCGGGTAAGAAACTCTTGTTCATGGGTAGTGAGTACGGGCAATTCCTAGAATGGAAGTCCGAGGAGCAGTTGGAATGGTCTAATCTAGAAGATCCGATGAATGCCAAGATGAAGCATTTCACTTCTCAACTGAATCAATTCTATAAAGACCATCGCTGTCTTTGGGAAATTGACACCAGCTACGATGGCATCGAAATTATCGATGCGGATAATAGAGATCAGAGTGTCCTTTCCTTTATTCGTAAGAGTAAAAAGGGTGAAATGCTAGTCTGTGTCTTTAATATGGCGCCTGTTGAACGAAAAGACTTTACAATCGGACTTCCTGTCGCGGGAGTTTATGAAGAAGTTTGGAATACAGAATTGGAACAATGGGGTGGTGTCTGGAAAGAATACAACCAAACGGTTCAAACTCAAGAAGGATTATGGAAAGATTATGAGCAGACCTTGACCTTTACCTTGCCAGCTATGGGAGCAAGTATCTGGAAGATTAAACGTCGCTTGAAACCAACTAAAACTGTCACAAATAAAACCCAAAAAGGAGTAGAAAATGAAGAATGAAATGCTAGCTTTGATTCTTGCCGGTGGGCAAGGAACACGTCTCGGAAAACTCACTCAAAGCATTGCCAAACCAGCAGTGCAATTCGGTGGGCGCTACCGTATCATTGACTTTGCTCTTTCCAACTGTGCTAACTCTGGGATTCACAATGTCGGTGTTATTACGCAGTATCAACCTCTTGCCTTAAATAACCATATTGGAAATGGTTCGAGCTGGGGTCTGGATGGAATTAACACAGGTGTTTCTATCCTTCAACCCTACTCTGCAAGCGAGGGAAATCGTTGGTTTGAAGGAACTAGCCACGCTATCTACCAAAATATTGACTACATCGACAGTGTCAATCCTGAATATGTTCTGATCCTTTCTGGTGACCACATCTACAAGATGGACTACGATGATATGCTTCAGTCCCATAAGGATAACAATGCCAGTTTGACGGTAGCTGTTCTAGATGTGCCTCTCAAAGAAGCTAGTCGCTTTGGTATCATGAATACAGATGCCAATAATCGTATCGTTGAATTTGAAGAAAAACCAGCCGAACCTAAGTCCACCAAAGCTTCTATGGGGATTTATATTTTTGATTGGCAACGGCTCCGTAATATGCTAGTAGCTGCTGAAAAGAACAAGGTAGATATGTCAGACTTTGGTAAAAACGTTATTCCAAATTACCTTGAGTCTGGAGAAAGCGTCTATGCTTATGAATTCAAAGGCTACTGGAAAGACGTTGGTACTATCGAGTCTCTATGGGAAGCAAATATGGAATACATTGATCCAAATAACGCTTTGGATAGTCGTGATCGTCAGTGGAAAATCTACTCACGGAACTTGATTTCACCACCAAACTTTATTGGAAAACACGCTCATGTAGAAGATTCTTTAGTTGTGGATGGCTGTCTCGTGGATGGAACTGTTAAGCATTCTATTCTCTCAACAGAAGCGCAAGTACGTGAGGGTGCTGAAGTAGTAGACTCTGTAATCATGAGTGGTGCCATTATCGGAAAAGGTGCAAAAATTAAACGTGCCATCATTGGTGAAGGTGCTGTTATTTCTGAAGGTGTCGAAATTGATGGAACAGACGAAGTACAAGTAGTAGGATACAATGAAGTAGTGGGGGTAGCATCAGATGAAGATTGATAAATATTCAGCCATTTTAGGAAACACAGTTGGTTTTCATGATATGTCAACGTTAACAGAACACCGTCCGGTGGCTAGCTTGCCATTTGGAGCAAAATATCGTTTAATTGATTTCCCTCTTTCTAGCCTTGCAAATGCTGGTGTTCGTAGTGTCTTTGGAATTTTCCAACAAGACAATATCAGTTCAGTCTTTGACCACATTCGTTCAGGACGTGAGTGGGGCTTATCTACCCTTCTCAGTCACTACTATCTAGGTATTTATAATACGCGTGTTGAAAGTAGCACAGTTGGGAAAGAATATTACCAACAGCTTCTCACTTATTTGAAACGTTCAGGATCAAATCAGACGGTTGCACTTAACTGTGATATCGTGGTGAATATTGACCTCAATCAAGTATTCCATTTACATACTACTGCCGGTCGTCCGATTACAGTTGTTTATAAGAAATTACCTAAAAAGGATATTTCAGATGTTAATGCCATCTTGGAAGTGGATGAAACAGACCGTGTTCTTTCTCATAAACTTTTTGATGCCAAATCAACAGATGAACTTTTCAACATGTCTACAGATATATTCGTCGTTGATACTCCGTGGTTGATTGAACGACTTGAAGAAGAAGTTCAAAAAGAATATCCAGAAAAATTACGCTATGTACTCCGCGATTTAGCTGTAAAAGAAGGTGCTTTTGCTTACGAATACACGGGCTATCTAGCCAATATTCACTCCGTTCAATCCTATTATCAAGCCAATATTGATATGTTGGAGTCTCAAAAATTCTACTCTCTCTTCTCACCTAACCAAAAGATTTATACCAAGGTTAAGAATGAAGAACCAACCTACTATGCAAATACTTCAAAAGTAAGTACTTCTCAGTTTGCCTCTGGTAGTATCATTGAGGGTGAAGTAGTTCAGTCAGTCCTATCTCGTAATATTTATGTTCACAAAGATAGTGTGGTGAAGGACAGCATTTTATTCCCTCGTGTTGTGATTGGTCAAGGTGCCCAAGTTGAATATGCCATCTTGGACAAAGGGGTTGAAGTTGCTGACGGTGTCGTTATTCGCGGTACTGCTGAACACCCAGTTGTAGTCAAAAAAGGCGAAAAAGTTACAGAGGATATTCATTCATGAAAATTTTATTCGTAGCAGCAGAGGGTGCGCCCTTTTCAAAAACAGGTGGTTTGGGAGACGTCATTGGCGCTCTGCCCAAATCACTGGTAAAGGCAGGGCATGAAGTTTCGGTTGTCTTACCTTACTATGACATGGTAGAGACTAAGTTCGGCGACCAGATTGAGGATGTTCTTCACTTTGAAGTGAGTGTAGGATGGCGTAGACAGTACTGTGGTATTAAGAAGACCGTCTTGAATGGTGTTACCTTCTACTTCGTAGACAATCAAACGTATTTCTTCCGAGGTCATGTTTACGGAGATTTCGATGATGGTGAACGTTTTGCCTTCTTCCAACTGGCTGCTCTTGAAGCCATGGAGCGAATTGATTTCATTCCAGATATCCTCCATGCCCATGATTATCACACCGCTATGATTCCTTTCCTCTTGAAGGAAAAATACAGATGGATTCAGGCATATCAAGGAATCAGAACCGTTTTAACTATTCATAATTTGGAATTCCAAGGTCAGTTTTCTGAAGGAATGTTGTGGGATTTGTTTGGTGTTGGTTTTGAACGCTATGCTGATGGAACCCTTCGTTGGAATGACTGTCTTAACTGGATGAAAGCAGGTATTCTCTACGCGGATCGTGTCTCAACCGTATCTCCTAGCTATGCACATGAGATTATGACTAGTCAGTTCGGTTGTGGCTTGGATCAGATTCTTCGTATGGAGTCAGGTAAGGTTTCAGGTATTGTCAATGGTATTGATGCAGACCTTTATAATCCTGAGACAGATCCACTTTTAGACTATCATTTTGATAAAGAAGATTTGTCTGGAAAAGCACAAAACAAAGCAAAATTGCAAGAGAGAGTTGGTCTACCAGTACGAGCAGATGTTCCACTAGTTGGGATTGTCTCTCGATTGACACGCCAAAAAGGCTTTGATGTTGTCGTGGAAAGTTTGCATCGTTTCTTACAAGAGGACGTTCAAATAGTCCTTTTAGGAACAGGTGATCCTGCTTTTGAGCATTCTTTCTCATGGTTTGCTCAAGTCTATCCTGACAAGCTATCAGCAAATATCACTTTTGACGTCAAACTTGCTCAAGAAATTTACGCGGCTTGTGATCTCTTCCTCATGCCGAGTCGTTTTGAGCCATGTGGTTTGTCTCAAATGATGGCTATGCGCTACGGAACTTTACCATTGGTTCATGAGGTTGGTGGTTTGCGTGATACGGTTAAATCCTTCAATCCAATCGAAGGAACTGGTACTGGATTTAGCTTTGATAATTTAACACCATACTGGCTTAACTGGAGTTTCCAAACAGCCTTGGATGTTTATAAGTACCAGCCGGACGTTTGGAGAAATCTACAAAAACAAGCTATGGAATGTGATTTCTCATGGGATACAGCCTGCAAGTCTTATCTTGACCTGTACCATAGTTTAGTCAACTAATAGATAAAATCGTATGATTCTTTCATACGATTTTTGGGCTGTTTAGAGAAAAGGAGAAGTGATGATCCAAGTAAAAGGCATGTGTGTCATGGATGTTGATGGCACCCTGATAGCAGAAGAAGTGATTGATCTTTTAGGAAAAGAAGCAGGTTGCGAAGAAGAAATATCGCAGATTACAAGACAGGCAATGCGAGGTGAACTGGACTTTGAAAGGAGTTTACGAGCGAGAGTGGCTTTGTTAAAAGGTCTTCCGGTTTCGGTCTTTGATATTGTCTTCAAATCCATCCATCTTTCCCAAAATGCTCAAGAATTTATCTCCATACTTCAAAAGAATGGTATTCTAGTCGGTCTAGTATCTGGTGGATTTACACCAATAGTTGAGAGATTAGCAAAATCCCTCGGTATTTCCTATTTCTCTGCCAATCAGTTAGAAGTCAAAGACGGCTTTTTAACTGGAAAATTAGTTGGTGAAATTGTTACAGCCCAAGAAAAACAAGCTGCTCTTGAGAAATGGAGAAAAGAATTAAAACTACCCAAAGAAAGAACGATTGCTATCGGTGATGGGGCTAACGACCTCTTGATGTTAAAGTCAGCAGGATGTAGTATTGCATTTTGTGCCAAGGAGGTCGTAAAAGCAGAGATAGCTTGTCATGTAGATACGAGGGATTTTTTGGAAGTTCTACCTTTGATTGATTTCTTAGAATGAGAGGGAACTATGAAAATTGTAATTGCACCCGATTCTTTTAAAGAAAGTCTGACGGCAGAAGAGGTCGCCAAAGCTATAAAAAGGGGCTTCGAACAGTCAATAGCAGATGTAGAATGTCTGCTCTGTCCTGTAGGTGATGGTGGGGAGGGAACTGTAGATGTTATTCGACATTCTCTTGAACTAGAAGAAAAATGGTTCCAAGTGACAGGACCTTTTGGCCTAAAAGAAGCCATGCGCTACTTTTATAAAGATCAAATAGCGCTCTTTGAAGTTGCTGACTTGGTTGGTCTTGGAAAGATTCCGCGGGAGAAACGAAACCCTCTTCACATCCAAACCAGAGGTATCGGAGAGTTGATTCGCCATCTCATTGATCTTGGAATGAAAGAAATCTATATCGGTGTAGGTGGTACGGCAAGTAATGATGGTGGAATTGGCATTGCAGCTGCTTTGGGTTATCGTTTTTATGATAAGAATGGAAAGGAATTGCCAGCTTGTGGTCAGACTTTGCTTGAGTTCAAGTCAGTTTCAGACAGCGAGTTGTATAGGATTCCTGAAAATGTGAAAATCCGCATTTTAGCAGATGTCGTGAGCCCTCTATGTGGTCATCAAGGAGCGACCTATACATTTGGAAAACAAAAGGGCTTGGATCCCAGTTTATTTGAAACTGTAGATTTTGCCATACAGGTGTTTTATGAAAAATTCTCGCCTTCAACCCTATCTCTGAAGGGAGCAGGAGCTGGTGGTGGCATTGCGGCTGGGCTCTGTGCCTTTGCAAAGGCCTGTATCGTATCTGGGATTGATACCTGCTTGGATTTGATTGACTTTGACAAGAAGGCTGCAGGTGCTGACCTGGTTATCGTTGGAGAAGGTAGACTGGACAGTCAAAGCTTTGCTGGAAAAGCTCCTATCGGCGTAGCAAAAAGAACCCCTAGCGGAGTTCCTGTTATTGCTATTTGTGGTAGTCTTGCTGACGATTTGCCTCCCCTACCATTCGAAAATATACAAGCTGCCTTTTCCATTTTAGAGAAAAGTGAACCTTTAGAAGATAGTCTGAAAAAAGCAAGTATCTATTTGGAACACACAGTTGCTAATATTGGTCGTTTATTAAACATGAGAAACCATTAACCAAACCATTTCTTCCAGATAGATTTTTTAGGAGTTTCTGTCTTTTTCTCCTCCCAGAGATTCGAGAATGCAAGTCTAAGGTCCTTCTCGTCCACTTGAACAGGTTCATTCGTGTGAATGACAAGGCCGAAAGGAGAGGTGATATGATCATCTGAAACAATAGTCGCCTGGCAATTACTTTCCTTTGCTTGTTTTAAGTAAAAAACTTGTTTGTCAAACTCAATATTTGGTGAGATCTTCACAAAAAGTTCCTCTACCTTTTCTTGAAAACCCTCTAAAATAGAGAAAAATCCATGTTCTAATTCAGGACTATTGGCAGTACTGATATCCGCGTAGCCAAGAACTCTTTCCTCGAAAGTACCGAGGTAGCGACGTTGTTCATCCGGGTTTAATTTCGGTCCACCATGAGCTTTTTCTAATAGTTGTTTTGATAAATCTGTCATAAAAACAGTATATCACAAAAATCTCAAGAAAACAGATAAAAGAAAGCGATTACTTTACAAAGTTAAGGAAAATTTGCACAAAGATAACGTTTTTTCTTGAAAAACGCTTATTTTTAAGGTATCATAGAGGTGTAAAAAATTTAACTCAAAGGAGAGTAAAAAATGTCAATTATTACTGATGTTTACGCTCGCGAAGTCCTAGACTCACGCGGTAA
>CAUVUZ010000070.1:0-7046 GCA_963555095.1 uncultured Streptococcus sp.
CCTCTTTAGGGAGATTATTATGAAAAAGAAAGGATTAGGATTTCATTAAATAAAGTTAGGAGGTCTTTATCTAATGACTATATGATACACGAGGAGACTTAAAATTCCCTTAACTTTTTTCTGATTTATCATTTTTTTAGAAAAATTTTTTCCAAATGAAATTTCCTTTCTCAAGTCACAAAAAAGCCACCTGATTGGGTGACTTCTTTAGGAGATTATGATGAAAAAGAAAAGTTTGGGATTTCATTAAATAAAGGGTACTCAATGAAAATCGAAATCAGACTAGGCAGATAGACGCAAGCATAACTATAGTTAGCTAAGTCGACTCTAACGAAGGTTGATGAGATTTTCGAAGAGTATTAGGAGGTCTTTATTTAATGACTATATAATACACGAAGAGACTTAAAATTTGCTTAAGAAAAAATATTTTTTTATCTTTTTCGATCCACCCAAATCATTCCTGTACAATCATAAGTAGATAAGGTTTCAAATCCCAGAGAACGATAGAATCCCAAGGTTTTTTCTGTCTGATCGGTCACTAGTTGGACTTGATAGGCATCTTTGTAATCACCTAAAGCCTCTTTCATTAAGGCACTGCCAATCCCTTGGCGCTGATAGCTAGGCAAAACGATCAAATCCTGGACAAAAATCGATGAAAAACCATCTCCGACCAAACGAACCAAGCCCACTACGGCATCGCCATCAAGTGCCAGATAAATTGCTAATGAGTGAGATAAGGCCTTCTTCAACATCTGAGGTTGATGTGTATAATTTGTCCATCCAACTGCCTGATAGAGATGCAAAACATCCTCTAACTTGACAATTTCTTGCTTTTTAATAGTGATCATGTCAACACCTCTTAAAGTTCTCTCAAGCTTCTGTACTGTCGTCCATTTTTATCAAAATTTTCAGGAGCCAACCATGTTTCTAAACGATCTTTGACTTGAGGCCAGTCCTTATCAATCATAGACAGCCAATCCGTATCACGTGTGCGTCCCTTATAAACGACTGCCTGACGGAAGGTGCCTTCATAAACAAAGCCCAAACGCTCCGCGGCGCGTCTGGATGGGATATTTAGAGAATCACATTTCCACTCATAGCGACGATAGTTAAGCTCCTCAAAAACATAGCGAGCTAGGAGATATTGACCCTCTGTCCCTATACGTGTTCCCCTGAGTTCTGGAGAAAAAGTGACAGCTCCCACTTCTATTACTCGGTTATTCTGGTCAATGCGCATGAGAGAAAAAGTTCCCAAAGCCTTACCAGTTGCCTTATCTATAATCACGTAGTAAAAACGGTCCTTACGAGCCAACATCTGATTTAAGATAGTAACCAGTTCCTCCATATCTGCCACTGGTTCCTGAAAAAGGTAGGTCCACATCTCAAGAGGCGTATCAGGACCATAAACAGCTAGCAGATCCTCCGCATGCTTTTCCACCGAAAGAGCCTCTATCCGAGCGTAACGCCCTTCTAAGAAATCAATGGAAGGCAATTCTCCTGGAGTATAACCTTCCATTGACTCGCCAATTATCTGACCATATTCATTTACTGGCATTGTTTTCTCCTTGATTCACTTTTCAAACTTTATAATTGCACATAGTATATCATACTTTCATGAAAAAATTCAAAAAATCCTCCAGAGTTCAGCTCTGAAGGATTCCTATCTTATTTCACAACGATATTTACCAGCTTGTTAGGTACCGCAATCACTTTCACGATTTCCTTACCGTCAATCTCTGCTTTGACTTTTTCGTCAGCCAGAGCAATTTCTTGCAATTCTTCGCGTGACAGGTCTTTAGCGACCATGAGTTTAGCACGGACTTTTCCTTTAATTTGGACGACGATTTCGATTTCGTCTTCAACCAATTTGCATTCGTCCCATGTTGGCCAAGCTACATAAGAGATGGACTCACCTGTTGCAGCAACTGTTTGCCAGAGTTCTTCTGCCAAGTGAGGTGCAAATGGGGCAATCAATTGGATAAAGCCTTTGGCGTAGTCCACATAGAGTTCGTCTTCCTTGTTAGCAGCGTTGACAAAGACCATGAGTTGAGCAATGGCTGTGTTAAATTTCATAGACTCGATTTGCTCAGTGACAGATTTGACTGTTTCATTGTAAACCTTGTCAAGAGCACCATTATTTTCCGCAACGATTTCTTTACTTGTAATCAAACGGTAAACACGGTCAAGGAATTTACGGCTTCCTTCCAAACCTTCTTCAGACCAAGCAATCGAAGCGTCAAGTGGTCCCATGAACATTTCGTAGACACGCAGGGTATCGGCACCGTATTGTTCCACCACATCGTCTGGGTTGACAACGTTCTTGAGGGATTTAGACATCTTAGCTGGTGCTTGCTCCAACTCTTCTCCTGTTTCCACATGGAAGAAAGAACCGTCACGTTTTTCAACCTTGTCAGTCGCCACAAGAGCTCCACGGTGGTCACGGTAGCTGGTTCCCAAAATCATTCCTTGGTTGAAAAGTTTTTGGAATGGTTCCTTAGTCGGAACAACACCGAGGTCATAGAGGAATTTGTGCCAGAAACGAGCGTAAAGCAAGTGAAGAACGGCATGCTCTGCACCACCCACGTAGATATCTACTGGCAACCATTGTTTGAGGAGATCCTCGTCAGCCAATTTTTCTGTGTTATGTGGGTCGATATAGCGGAGGTAGTACCAGCTTGAACCTGCCCATTGTGGCATAGTATTGGTCTCACGACGACCTTTGACGCCATCTTCACGAGTCACTTCCAGCCAATCTGTCAAGTTAGCTAGTGGACTTTCCCCAGTACCTGAAGGGCGGATATCCTTGGTTACTGGCAAGACAAGTGGCAATTCACTTTCTGGAACAGCTGTTGAAGTTCCATCTTCCCAATGAATGATTGGAATTGGCTCACCCCAGTAACGTTGACGGCTAAAGAGCCAGTCACGGAGACGGTAGGTGACTTTTTCTTGACCGCAGCCTTTTTCTTCCAACCAAGCCACAATTTTAGCAATAGCGTCTTCTTTGTTAAGGCCATCTAGGAAGTCTGAATTGACATGAAGACCATCTTCTGTGTAAGCAGCCTCTTCAACGTTCCCACCTTCAAGCACTTCTACGATTGGAAGGTCAAATTGTTTGGCAAATTCCCAGTCACGTTGGTCATGGGCTGGCACGGCCATTACCGCACCTGTTCCGTAGCTAGCAAGAACGTAGTCTGCAATCCAGATTTGGATTTCCTTGCCATTGACAGGGTTGATGGCATAAGCACCAGTCCAAACCCCTGTTTTTTCTTTGGCAAGGTCAGTACGAGCCAAGTCTGACTTGAGGCTAGCTTGGTGTTTATAGTCCGCAACTGCATCAGCTTGCTCTGGGCTTGTGATGACATCTACCAGTTCATGCTCAGGAGCTAAGACAGTGAAAGTCGCACCGAAAAGAGTGTCAGGACGAGTGGTAAAGACGGTGAATTCCTTGTCTGTTCCTTTCACCTTGAAGGTTACATTGGCACCAGTCGATTTCCCGATCCAGTTGCGTTGCATGTCCTTGATAGACTCTGGCCAAGCCAGTTCATCCAAGTCATTGAGCAAGCGCTCTGCATAGGCCGTGATTTTAAGCATCCATTGACGCATCGGTTTGCGGACAACTGGATAGCCTCCACGTTCAGAAGTTCCGTCAGGAAGGACCTCTTCGTTGGCGATGGCTGTTCCCAATTCTTCTACCCAGTTTACTGGTACTTCGGCTTCATAGGCCAAGCCTTTTTCGTAAAGCTTGGTGAAGATCCACTGAGTCCATTTGTAGTAGTTTGGATCTGTTGTGTTGACTTCACGGTCCCAGTCGTAAGAGAATCCAAGCGCATTGATTTGACGTTTGAAGTTGGCAATGTTTTCCGCTGTAAATTCTGCCGGGTCATTCCCCGTATCCATAGCGTATTGCTCCGCAGGCAAACCAAAGGCATCCCAGCCCATTGGGTGAAGGACATTGTAGCCTTGCGCACGTTTGTAACGGCTGAGAATATCCGTTGCTGTATAACCTTCTGGGTGTCCTACGTGCAATCCAGCTCCTGAAGGATATGGGAACATGTCGAGAGCATAAAACTTCGGTTTCGACGCATCTGTTCCTGTCTTAAATGTATGATGTTGAGCCCAGTAGCCCTGCCACTTAGGCTCAATTTCCTTATGATTGTAAAAACTCATGCTACTTCTCCAATTTTATGATGTTACTATTATACCATTTTTGAGGGAATTTGAAAGACGAGAAATGTTCTTTTAGACTTGGATAACACGAAATACTGAATCGCAAATCCAACTTATTTAACAGGAAAAAAATTAGCTCCTAATCGGAGCTAACTTCTATTAACTATTTGTTTCTTCCATCTTCTCACGTCCCAGCTCCCGATAGCTACGGTCACCAACAATTTGGACCGTAAACTGACCGTTCTCGTATTCAAGAATGGTCACGCTACCATTATCGAGACCATGCGGATGCATGCCATTGATCAGATATACAATGGTACCAATCGTCATTCCATGGCTCACAACGAGAGCATTGCCCCCACCTTGTTCTTCCATTTCTTTGGCAATCGCTTCAAAGCCTTCCTTGATTCGACTACTGAGTTTTTCCCAACCTTCAGCCCAACCAGCAGTATCAACCTCTACCAAGCCTTCTGCTAGCTCTGCATAGGATAACTGATGAACATGATCTACCTTGAAAACACGAGGAATGACCCCCATAAAGAGGTCTCCATCATAGGCTCCATCAAAACTACCAAAGCACCACTCACGGATGCGCTTATCCATACGGTAAGGGATTTTGCCCTGCAAACCTAGTTCTTCTAGGATAATTCCCATCGTCTGGATAGTACGCCCTGAATCACTAGAATAGGCGCGGTCAAACTGCAAACCAGACTCTCTCAAGCCAATTCCTAACTCATGAATCCCCAACTCACCTTCTGCTGTCAGAGGTGTATCACTCCATCCTTGAGCACGTCCAATCGTGTTAAACATCGTTTTCCCATGACGAACCAAGTACAATCTTACTTTAGACATTTTCTATCCTCCATTTTCTTCTATTATATCATGGATCAAAGAAATATTCGGCTTTCAAAAGCAAAGCCCGCTCTCCTAATTTTGCCACAAGAAAAGCTACCCTAACGGTAGCTTTTCTAGGAGATTATTATGAAAAAGTTTAGGATTCTAATTAAATAAAGTTAGGAGATCTTTATTTAATGATTATAGTATACACAGTCATCCTTAAACTCAACTTAAATCCTCTCTCTTTTTTATTAATTTTTAAAACTATGGATTGGAGCCGGGATTTGACCTCCACGAGAGATGAAATCGACAGACGAAGCCCCGTTGACCTTCATAACTGGCGCTGTACCTAGCAAGCCACCAAACTCAATCATATCGCCTTCTTTACCCTTTGGAATGATACGGACAGCCGTTGTTTTCATGTTAATGACACCGATTGCCGCCTCATCCGCAATCATCGCCGCAATGGTTTCAGCAGGCGTATCTTCTGGAATGGCAATCATATCCAGTCCAACAGAACAAATAGCCGTCATGGCCTCTAGTTTCTCTAAATTCAGAGAACCATTTTGCACCGCAGCAATCATACCCTCATCTTCAGAAACAGGGATAAAAGCCCCTGACAAGCCACCGACCTGGTTACAAGCCATGACTCCACCCTTTTTAACTTGGTCATTCAAAAGAGCGAGAGCAGCAGTTGTCCCATGGGTTCCAACTGTTTCTAGACCCATCTCCTCAAGAACACGAGCCACTGAGTCTCCAACTGCAGGAGTCGGTGCCAAACTTAGGTCTACGATTCCAAAGTCGACTCCAAGGCGTTCACTTGCCATTTGACCAACTAGCTGGCCAATACGAGTAATCTTGAAAGCTGTTTTCTTGACCGTCTCAGCTACTACATCAAAACTCTGGCCACGAACCTTTTCTAAGGCACGTTTGACAACTCCCGGACCCGAAACCCCGACATTGATGATAACATCTGCTTCACCGACACCGTGGAAGGCTCCCGCCATAAAAGGATTATCCTCAACAGCATTAGCAAATACGACTAACTTGGCCGCACCCATATCTGATAGCGCAGCTGTTTCCTTGATGATGCGTCCCATATCTGCAACTGCAGTCATGTTGATGCCTGACTTGGTTGAGCCGATATTGACAGACGAACAAACCTTGTCTGTCTCAGCTAGAGCACGCGGGATAGAATTGATGAGAATCTCATCTCCTTTTTGGTAGCCCTTTTGTACCAAGGCCGAAAAGCCACCAATAAAGTCAACACTAATCTCCTTGGCAGCCTTGTCAAGTGCCTTTGCCAAAACGACATAGTCCGTCGCATCAGTCGCTGCACCAATCAATGAAATCGGAGTCACCGATACTCGTTTATTGACAATAGGAATCCCAAGTTCTGCAGCAATTTCATCTCCTACAGCCACTAGATTTGCAGCTTTAGTTGTGATTTTTTGGTAAATTTTTTCAGCAGCACGTTCGATGTCTGGATCAATACAGTCCAAAAGGGAAATGCCCATGGTAATGGTTCTGATATCAAAGTTCTGCTCCTCAATCATGGCAATGGTTTCCGTAACTTGTCTAATATCCATAGCTACCTCCTAGATATTGTACATAGCATCAAAAATCGCTGCACTTTGAATATTGATTTTGACATTCAAGGTCTGACCGAAAGTTTCAAACTCATTTCTGAGAGAGGTAAAATCTTGTTTTTCATCACTTGATACGACTGCCATCATGGTAAAGTATTCATCCAAGACTGTCTGAGAAATATCATCAATATTCAAACCCAACTCTGCAATCTTCGTAGACACGCCTGCAACAATACCAGCCTTGTCCTTGCCAACCACTGTAATAATAGCCTTCATCCTTATACCCCATTTCTACGATTATGAGAAAACCTGAACGTTTTTGATTTTCTTTTTTCCTAGTATAGCATATTTCCGTCAAAAATACTAAAAAACGCCTGCTTACGAAGTTGTTCTTAAACAAAAAACAATTTCGTAAACAAGCGTCTACCCTATCAAATGATGATGAGTGTTCCC
>CAUVUZ010000071.1:0-6864 GCA_963555095.1 uncultured Streptococcus sp.
TTGACCACATGATGGAAACCATGTATGCGACTTCTGAGGCTTCAAAATCAGCTTGCCCTAGCCCTGATGATTACTTGCATGCATTTGAAGGTGCTAAGCATATCTTTGTCGTTACCATCACTGGTACTCTTTCAGGCAGCCATAATAGCGCACAGCTCGCTAAAAATATCTACCTCGAAGAACACCCTGACACTCAGATTCATGTGATTGATAGTTTATCTGCAGGTGGGGAAGTTGACTTGCTCGTAGAAAAATTAAACGACTTGATTGACCAAGGACTTTCTCATGAGGAAGTTGTTGAAGCTATTACAGCCTACCAAGAAAAAACGAAGTTGCTTTTTGTCCTTGCTAAGGTAGATAACTTGGTAAAAAATGGTCGTTTGAGCAAGCTTATCGGTACAGTCGTTGGCCTTCTCAACATCCGTATGGTTGGGGAAGCAAGTGAAACTGGAACCCTAGAGCTTCTTCAAAAGGCTCGTGGTGCTAAAAAGTCCCTTCAAGCAGCCTATGAAGAACTCATCAAGGCTGGCTATGCTGGTGGTCGTATCGTCATGGCTCATCGCAGCAATGAAAAATTCTGTCAGCAATTGTCAGAACGCTTGCTGGAAACATTCCCTCAAGCCAATATCAAAATCCTCCCAACATCTGGTCTCTGCAGTTTTTATGCAGAAGATGGCGGTTTGTTAATGGGATATGAAATTAACTAAGATCATCCGTAACAAGAGATGCCAAGCATCTCTTGTTTTTTGTGGTACAATAGAGCTATGAAACATTTTGATACTATTGTCATCGGTGGAGGTCCTGCTGGCATGATGGCTACGATTTCCAGTAGCTTTTATGGTCAGAAAACTCTTCTCATCGAAAAAAATCGCAAACTTGGTAAAAAATTAGCTGGAACAGGCGGTGGTCGCTGCAATGTGACCAACAATGGAACTTTAGATGACCTATTAGCTGGCATCCCTGGGAATGGGCGTTTTCTTTACAGTGTCTTCTCCCAGTTTGATAATCATGATATCATCAACTTTTTTACGGAAAATGGAGTCAAACTTAAGGTCGAGGACCACGGACGCGTCTTTCCTGCTAGCGACAAGTCTCGGACCATTATCGAAGCTTTGGAGAAAAAAATCACTGAACTTGGTGGGCAAATTGCCACTCAAACGGAGGTTGTTTCAGTTAAAAAAGTGGATAACCAGTTTGTCCTAAAGTCCGCGGACCAAACTTTAACTTGTGACAAACTGATTGTCACAACAGGTGGTAAATCCTATCCTTCCACTGGATCGACTGGATTTGGCCACGATATTGCCCGTCATTTTAAACATACCATTACCGAGCTTGAAGCCGCTGAAAGTCCATTGTTGACAGATTTTCCTCACAAAGCGCTTCAGGGGATTTCGCTGGACGACGTGACTTTAAGTTATGGCAAGCATGTCATCACTCATGATCTGCTCTTTACCCACTTTGGTTTGTCAGGTCCTGCTGCTCTGCGTATGTCTAGTTTTGTCAAAGGTGGGGAGGTTATTTCACTGGATGTTTTGCCTCAACTTTCTGATAGCTATTTGATGACATTTTTAGAAGAAAACCGTGAAAAATCCTTGAAAAATGCTTTAAAAACTTTGCTTCCAGAACGCTTGGCAGAATTTCTTGTGCAAGGCTATCCTGACAAAGTCAAACAGCTGACTGAGAAAGAACGGGAGCAACTTATCCAGTCCATCAAAGCACTCAAAATCCCTGTGATTGGAAAAATGTCCCTTGCCAAGTCCTTTGTTACTAAAGGTGGCGTCAGTCTCAAAGAAATCAATCCTAAAACTCTGGAAAGCAAACTCGTTTCTGGGCTCCACTTTGCTGGCGAGGTACTGGATATCAATGCCCACACGGGTGGGTTTAACATCACTTCTGCCCTCTGTACCGGCTGGGTGGCAGGCTCAAATCCAATAAATACCAAATAAGAAAGGAAGTCCTTTGGAACATATTATTTTACTAAGAGGCGTTACTCCCAATGGAAAAAATGCTATCCCAAAAATGTCTTATTTGGTAAATATTTTGACAGAAGCTTGTTTTCAACACGTTCGAACCTATATTCAAAGTGGGAATATCATTCTTGAAAGTGAGTTGGACTTGGAAGAAATACGAGAACGCGTTCATACTCTGATAAAGGAAAAAATTGGAGCTGACTTAAAAATGGTTATCAAGAATAAGGACGATTTTGAAAAGATTGTTCATGAGAATCCATTTAAAGAAGACTATCTTCATGATCGTGTGCATGTGATCCTTTATCAGGGATTTATCCAAAGTCTGCCATTAGAAAATTTGAAAGCTGACTACGGTGAGGAAGAAATTTGTGTAGGCGATCACTGTCTCTACCTCTATCTCCCTAGAACTGCAAAACGAAAAAAGCTCAATACCAACTATCTTGAAAAACTGTTTGGCGTGGATCTGACCATGAGAAAGCTAAATGTAGTGGAAAAGTTACTAACAAAATAGGAGAACAAGATGAACAGACGCGAAACAGTCGAATTTGTCAACATGTGCATGATTAAAAACGGAGATAAGGTTCTGGTTCAAGATCGAGTTAGTCCCGACTGGCCCGGTATTACCTTTCCCGGTGGTCATGTAGAGCGTGGGGAATCTTTTACCGAGGCAGTTATCAGAGAAGTCAAAGAAGAAACTGGACTGACCATATCCAAACCTCAACTTTGTGGTATCAAAGACTGGTACGATGACGGGGATTATCGGTATGTCGTCCTTTTTTACAAGACAGAACACTTTACTGGTGAACTCCAATCTTCAGATGAAGGTACTGTTTGGTGGGAAGAATTTGAAAATCTGTCTCATCTGAAACTTGCAACTGAGGATATGTCAGACATGCTGCGTGTTTTTTTAGAAGACGATCTCAGTGAATTCTTTTACTACAAAGACGGTGACGACTGGCTTTATGAGTTAAAATAAAAGAGCAGAAAAAAATGACCTGAGCTTCAAAAGTTAAATTTTGAAGCTCAGGTCATTTCTTAGTCCTTTTTAATCTGATAATAAATAAGGTCCGCAACGTAGTCTTTTCTCTCCACACCATTGGTAATGGTTTTTAGATAAGACATTCCCGCTTTTTCCATCACACGGCCTGAAGCTGGGTTGAGACTGGCATATCGTGCTCTGACTTTTTGAAAGCCTGCTTGAGTAAAACAAAAGTCTAAGACAGCTTTCAAGGTCTCCGTCATCATACCACAGCCCCAATATGCCTTGCCTAGCACATAGCCAATTTCACAACAAGAACCATTCTCATCCATTGCAACGATGCTGATATCTCCAATCACTTGCTCTGGGTTTTCCTTTAGACAAATGGCCCATTTGTAATAGTTGGGATTGGTATAGGAGGCAACCCAATTTCGAATCGAGTTTCGAGTCACCTCGACATCAGGATGGGGATCCCAGCTGACATAGGTCAGATTCTCAGCAGACGAAGCCCAATTTTGAAACATGGCTTCCGCATCACTCTCCACAAATCTTCTCAAAATCAAACGGTCTGTCTGTAATATTTGCGTACCGATTGCTTTCATGACACTGCCTCACTTTCTGATATATGGTTCTCTGTCAAATCTCCATTGAAACTTGTTTTTGCTTTCGAATCTCAATGCTCAGGGTAAAAACCTCCACTGGAGGTTTTTACTCCCAGAAGTCATCAAATACGGTGATTGGTAGGTGGCGTTTGTGTTGGCCTTTGTGCCACCAGTTTTCAATAATCGCTTGAGCTTCTGGACTGATTGTTTTGCCTTCTAGGTAGTCATCAATCTCTTCATAAGTGACTCCGAGAGCAACTTCGTCTGCCAAACCCGGCTTATCCTCTTCTAGGTCTGCTGTTGGGATTTTTTCATAAAGGGCTAGATCTGCACCAAGCTCCTTCAAGAGTTGTTTTCCTTGACGTTTATTGAGGCGGTAAAGAGGGAGAATATCCGCACCACCGTCACCAAACTTGGTAAAGAATCCTGTGATATTTTCCGCAGCATGGTCTGTTCCAATGACAGCTCCGCCATGGGCACCTGCAAGGGCATATTGGGCAATCATACGACTACGAGCTTTAATATTGCCCTTATTAAAGTCTGAAACAGGACTTCCTGTCGCTTCAACTGCTGCTGTCATGGCATCAGCTGATTCCTTGATATTCACAACTAAACTGACATCTGGTTGGATGAAAGCAAGGGCTTTTTGAGCATCTGCTTCATCAGCCTGCACTCCATATGGCAGGCGGACAGCGATAAATTGGTAGCTGTCATCTCCTGTCTCAGCTCGCATTTCTTCCATCGCTAATTGCGCCAAGCGCCCTGCTAAGGTTGAGTCTTGTCCTCCAGAAATACCTAGTACAAAGGTTTTAAGGAAGGGGTGTTTCTTCAAATATCTTTTTAAGAAGTCAATGGAACGACGAATTTCTTCCTGAGCATCAATCACTGGTTTGACGCCCAGTTGCTGGATAATGGTCTCTTGCAAACTCATTCTTCTTCTCCTTCACCAAGGGCTTCCTTGCGCATCTTATCAATCAAGTCCATCTTATCTTGCCAAATATCACGGGCCAAATCTACTGGGTAATGTTGCGGATTGAGCACGCGCTTATATTCATCCCATAGCTTGTCAAATTCCTTGCGAGCATAGGCCTGAATCTCAGTCAAACTAGGCAAATCATAAACTAATTTCCCTGCTTTGAAGATGTCCACCAAGAGAGGAACAGCATCAAAGTTTCGAACAGTCTTCTTAATGTAAGTATAGGTCGGATGGAACATCTTGATTTCAGTCATGCCGCTCACATCCACACCATCATAAGTAATGTAGTCACCTTCTGACTTGCCTTTTTCACGGCTGGTAATGCGCCATACCTGCTTCTTACCTGGCGTTGACACTTTTTCAGCATTGCTTGAAAGCTTGATGGTATTGCGCATCTGACCATTCCCATCTTCGATCGCAACAATCTTATAAACTGCCCCAAGAGCTGGCTGATCATAGGCTGTAATCAGCTTGGTACCCACACCCCAGACATCAATCTTGGCCTTTTGCATCTTGAGGTTGAGGATGGTATTTTCATCAAGGTCATTAGAAGCATAGATCTTTGCCTCTGTGAATCCGGCCTCGTCTAGTTGCTGACGGACTTTCTTGGAAATGTAGGCTATATCCCCTGAGTCGATACGAACACCTTTAAAGTTAATCTTATCTCCCAACTCACGCGCTACCTGAATGGCAGCTGGCACACCGATTCGCAACGTGTCATAAGTATCTACTAGAAAGACACAGTCACGATGGGTTGACGCATAAGCCTTGAAGGCTTCATAGTCGTTTCCATAAACCTGTACCAAGGCATGGGCGTGGGTTCCTAGGACGGGAATTCCAAAGAGTTTTCCTGCTCGCACATTGCTAGTTCCGTTGGCTCCACCAATCACAGCTGCGCGTGTTCCCCAAATAGCCGCATCCATTTCTTGTGCACGACGTGTCCCGAACTCCATCAAGGGTTCATCTTCGATAACCGAACGAATACGTGCTGCCTTAGTCGCTATCAAGGTTTGAAAGTTAACGATGTTTAAGAGAGCCGTTTCGACTAATTGACATTGAGCTAGAGGACCTTCTACCTGTACAATCGGCTCATTAGCAAAAACCAAGTCCCCTTCCTGAGCAGAACGAACCGTTAGTTCTAACTTGAGATTTCGTAGGTAATCCAAGAATTCTCCATGATACCCAAGCGTCTCCAAGTAGGCAATATCGCTATCTGAAAAGCGCAAGTCTTCAAGATAGTTCACAATTCTTTCCAAACCAGCAAAAACTGCATAACCGTTGTTAAACGGTTGCTGGCGGAAATAAACTTCAAAGACCGCCTTTTTATTGTGAATTCCTTGGTCAAAGTAAACTTGCATCATATTGATTTGGTACAAGTCCGTGTGCAATGTCAAACTATCATCTGGATACATCTGTTTTCCTTCTTCCTTTTTTACAAAGGTATGAACGTATTCTACCACTTTCACACCGTCCGATAAATTAGTACTATTATAACACATTTTACTGAGATTGATAAAAAGATAACAAGCTATTCTCCACTCTCCAGTTCATCCATATCTCGCTCAAACTTTTTTTGAGCCCATTCGCCATAACTTTTAAGGCCGAGATTGCCGATAAAAATCCAAGGAAGGTAAATCAGATAAGTAATGACCCAAGCAGACAAGTATTTGAAGTTCAAAGGATTGTGCTGATAAATTTCGATATTGAATTGATAATTTTGCAACATCAAGAGAGTCGTAATAGCGAGAGTCACCAGCAAACACCCTCCAATCGTAAAATGAAAACGACTATAGTAGGTCACTCCAAGTTGTCGTGCACGATTGAAAAAGAAGAAAATTCCTAAGAGAAGAGTAACCAGAAGAATATCAGGATTAAAAAGAGCAGGTGCTAAAACAGCCACCAAATAACTTAGCAGAATGAGCCCGATAAACATATAAAAAGTCTCTGTCCCAGCTTTGTTAAACAGTTGTTCTTCTCTTTCGTCTAATAATTGATAATAAAAAAATCTATTTTTCATCTTCTTCCTCCCAAAATAATTGATCTAATGTTTTTCCTAAGCATCTGCAAATGGACTGGCAAAGGGAGAGACTGGGATTGTATTTCCCAGCTTCAATCAGACCTATAGTCTGCCTAGTAACACCCACAGCCTCTGCCAAATCCCCTTGTGTTAAGTCAAGCTCCACCCGAGCTAATTTTAATTTTAAATTTTTAGCCACTAGCGTCCTCCTTCACATTTTTAAAAAGTTGCGCTTCTTTTAAAAACATTATACCATATATCTAACTTAATGCAATATATAAATGTCATTTTGTAAGATTTTATTAACAAAAAACTCTCTA
>CAUVUZ010000072.1:0-6787 GCA_963555095.1 uncultured Streptococcus sp.
ACCAATTCTTTGATAGAATAAAACATGTTTCCTCCTACTTAAAGAAATTGACATTGTGGAGATGAGGAATTTTTCGGATTTCTTCAATCGCCTCTTCGCAACTTCGACTATCGACTTCGATAATCATGATGGCTTTTTCTCCAGCTTTTTCCCGAGTCACATTCATCTGAGCGATGTTGATATCGAAACGAGAGAGGGCTTCAGTAACATGGGCAATCATACCTGGAACATCCTGATGCACGATGATGATGGTCGGTGTATTCATGTTGAGAGAAACGGCAAAGCCATTAAGTTCCGTAACTTGGATATTTCCCCCACCAATAGAAATCCCCGTCACACTAATGGACTTGTGTTCATTCTTCACAGTAATTTTAGTGGTGTTAGGGTGAGGAGCGTTGCTGTCTTTCTGAATGGTCCAGACAATCTTGATACCACGCTTATGAGCAATCTCGAGACTATTTGGAATGTCGGGATCGTCCGTATCCATACCTAAAATTCCAGCGACGAGAGCAAGGTCAGTTCCGTGGCCACGGTAGGTCTTGGCAAATGAATTAAATAGTTGGAATTCCACCTCTGTCGGTCTATCACCAAAGATAGAAGACACGATTTTTCCGATACGAACCGCACCAGCTGTATGGCTACTTGATGGGCCAATCATGACAGGCCCGATAATATCAAAGACAGATTGAAAACGAAGTGAGTGCATCTGTTTCCCCTTACAAAGATTCTTGTTTCTATTATATCAAAGAATGAAGTTCTGTGCTTATTTCCCTTATAAAACCGAAAAAATGGATAAAAATGGTATAAAATCTTGTCTTTTATGACAAAAATATCAATGTTTCAGTAAATATAAAATATTTTTGTAATATTTCTACACGAAACCGTCAAGAAACGGTAATATTCAAACGGTATGATAGAAGCATAGTAAAAAGGAGAATTTTTAGAAATGACATTAACAACTAAAAAAATCAAATTAACTCTTGCAGGAGCAGCAACTTTCCTTGCTTTCCTTGCACCATCACTTGCTTTTGCAGATGAAACAATCACTTATACAGTTAAACCAGGTGACACTCTTTCAGAAATCGCTGAGAAGTACAACACCACTGTTGAAAAATTGGCAGAAAAAAACAAGATAGAGGATATTCATCTGATCTTTGTGGATCAAGTTTTGGTCATCGAAGGGACAGCTCCAGCTGCGAAAACTTATGAAGCCCCAGCTGCAACAGGAGAAACAATCGAAGAGACTACGACTTACGAAGAAATAACTGAAACAACAACTTACGAAGCTCCAGCTGCTACAACCAGCACTTCTTATGAAGAAGAAAGTTACACAGCTTCAACTGTAAGTGGATCTGAAGCAGAAGCCAAAGAATGGATCGCTCAAAAAGAATCAGGCGGTAGCTACACAGCTACAAACGGACGTTACATCGGACGTTACCAATTGACAGATTCATACTTGAACGGCGACTACTCAGCTGAAAACCAAGAACGTGTAGCAGATGCCTATGTTGCAGGACGTTACGGTTCATGGACAGCTGCCAAGAACTTCTGGCTTAACAACGGTTGGTATTAAGAATAAAAGAGTCCTTTAGGGCTCTTTTTTTGTTTCTCTAGAACAAAAAGTGTAACGATCTTCTCAGCAATGCTCTCTTTGTATAATTCCAACGGAACTCTTCAAATTGTCTTAAAATTCAAATAGTATAAATAAGCTTATTATATGTAAAAATATATCATATAATAAGAATTTTCTTGACTAAAATGAAATAAAATTCAGTTTTGGCTTGACAAATGTTTTCTAGAAGTGTATTATTTATACAATTTAAAAGTATAAAAATAAGAGGAGGTTTTCTATGAATAAAGTAAAGAAGGTGCTGATGGCGATGTTTAGTTTGCTTATGTTTCCCTTATTATTTGCTTGTAGTAACACTCAATCCCAAGGTGTTGAAGCCATTAAGGCTAAAGGAAAATTGGTGGTGGCCCTAAATCCAGAGTTTGCTCCATTTGAATACCAGAAATTGGTTGATGGAAAAAATCAGATTGTAGGTTCAGATGTTGAGCTAGCCAAAGCCATCGCAAAGGAGCTAGGTGTGGAAGTGGAATTCTCTCCAATGAGTTTTGACAATGTACTAGCTAGTCTTGATTCAGGCAAGGCCGATCTTGCCATATCAGGTGTTTCTAAAACGGAGGAGAGAAGTCAAGTTTACGATTTTTCAATTCCCTACTACACTTCGAAAAATAAGGTAATCGTAAGAAAATCTGAATTAACGAATTACCAATCTGTGAAGGATTTGGCTCAGAAAAAGGTTGGAGCGCAGAAAGGTTCTATCCAGGAGACTTTGGTCAAAGAAACCTTGCAGAATTCTTCTCTCGTTTCACTTCCTAAAAATGGAAATTTGATAACAGATTTGAAATCAGGGCAACTGGATGCTCTTATCTTTGAGGAACCAGTGGCGAAAGGATATGTAGAGAATAATCCAGACCTAGTCATCGCTGAGTTTGATTTTGACAATGACAAAGAAGATTCCTACGCTGTTGCGATGAAAAAAGACAGTAAAGAATTAAAAGAGGCGGTTGACAAAACCATCCAGAAGTTGAAGGATTCTGGGGAGTTGGACAAACTGATTGACGATGCTTTTAAAGCCTCTATCGAAAAATAGAAAGAAGGATGAGAAATGAGTAAGGAAAAAGTCATTTTAGCCTATTCAGGTGGATTGGATACATCAGTTGCTATTACATGGTTAAAAAAAGACTATGATGTGATCGCTGTTTGTATGGATGTGGGTGAGGGAAAAGATTTGGAGTTCATCCATGATAAAGCTCTCAAGGTTGGGGCTGTAGAGTCTTATGTCATTGATGTTAAGGAAGAATTTGCTAATGACTATGTTTTAGTGGCCCTTCAGGCTCATGCCTACTACGAACAAAAGTATCCCTTGGTATCTGCTCTGAGTCGCCCTCTTATTTCAAAAAAACTCGTTGAAATAGCTCATCAGACGGGGGCAACCACAATTGCCCATGGTTGTACAGGTAAGGGAAACGACCAAGTACGGTTTGAAGTCTCTATTGCAGCTTTGGATCCCAATTTAAAGGTAGTTGCACCTGTTCGTGAGTGGAAATGGTCTCGTGAAGAAGAAATCCAATATGCCAAAGAAAACGGCGTCCCAGTTCCAGCTGACCTTGACAATCCTTACTCTGTCGATCAAAATCTTTGGGGACGTGCAAATGAATGTGGTGTCTTGGAAAATCCTTGGAACCAAGCGCCAGAAGAAGCGTTTGGAATCACATCTTCACCAGAAGAGGCACCAGACAGTCCAGAATTTATTGACATTGAGTTTAGCTGCGGGGTGCCCATCTCCCTCAATGGTGAGAAGATGAAAGTGGCTGATTTGATTCAAAAGCTAAATGAAATTGCAGGCAAACACGGTGTTGGTCGTATTGACCATGTGGAAAATCGCCTAGTCGGTATTAAGTCAAGAGAGATTTATGAGTGCCCAGGTGCTGTGACTTTATTGACAGCTCATAAGGAGATTGAAGACTTGACTCTCGTGAGAGAAGTGGCTCATTTCAAACCTATTATCGAAAATGAGTTGTCCAATCTCATCTATAATGCCTTGTGGTTTAGCCCAGCAACTCAGGCTTTGATTGCCTATATCAAGGAGACACAGAAAGTTGTCAATGGAACTGCAAAAGTTAAACTCTATAAGGGGAACGCCCAGGTAGTGGCTCGGAAATCACCAAATTCTCTTTACGATGAAAATTTGGCGACTTATACCAGTGCGGATACCTTTGACCAAGATGCGGCTGTTGGATTTATCAAGCTTTGGGGGCTTCCGACTAAGGTTTATTCAGAAGTTCAGAAAAATGTTGAGTAGTGACGCGATAGAAAGGGACGACAGGATATGCCGAAAAATACAAAATTATGGGGTGGTCGATTTGAAGGCACTGTGGAAGATTGGGTAGAACAGTTCGGTGCGAGTATTTCCTTTGACCACCAGCTGGCAAAATTTGATTTGATGGGTTCCTTAGCTCATGTTCAAATGCTAGGACAGACTGGCATTTTGAGCTTGGAAGAGGCGGAGCAGATCCAAGATGGTCTGCAAGCTTTGTTGCGAGATTTAGAGGCGGGAGAGCTTCATTTTGATATTGCAAATGAAGATATTCATATGAATATGGAAGTGTTGCTGACAGAGAAAATCGGTCCTCTGGCTGGGAAGCTACACACAGCTCGTTCTCGGAATGACCAAGTCGCAACGGATATGCACTTATATCTAAAGGAGCAGCTTGGCCATGTCTTGGATAAGTTGGCGAATCTGAACAGTGTTTTGCTGGATTTGGCTGAAAAACATGTGGAAACTATCATGCCAGGCTATACTCATTTGCAACACGCCCAACCGATTAGTTTTGCCCACCATCTCATGGCTTATTACAATATGTTTCAAAGGGACAGCGAACGTTTTGCATTTAACCTAAAACATACGGACCTATCTCCCCTGGGTGCGGCTGCCTTGGCGGGGACAACTTTTCCAATCGATCGTCAATTATCAAGTGATTTATTGGGCTTCCAACAACCCTATACCAATTCCTTGGACGCAGTGAGTGACCGTGATTTTATCTTGGAATTCCTGTCAAATGCCAGCATTTTGATGATGCATATGAGTCGTTTTTGTGAGGAAATCATCAATTGGTGCAGTTTTGAGTATCAGTACATTAGTTTGTCTGATAGCTTTTCAACAGGTTCATCTATCATGCCCCAGAAGAAAAATCCTGATATGGCCGAATTGATTCGAGGGAAGACAGGACGGGTTTACGGGCACTTGCTTGGACTATTGACCGTCATGAAATCTTTGCCTCTGGCTTACAATAAGGATTTGCAAGAGGACAAGGAAGGCATGTTTGATACAGTAGAAACGATTTTGAATTCTCTGGATGTGTTGGCAGGTATGCTATCGAGCATGCAGGTTAATAAGGCCAAAATGCAGCAATCCACAGAGAATGATTTTTCGAATGCGACCGAACTAGCAGATTATTTGGCAGAAAAAGGTATCCCCTTTAGAGAAGCGCATGAAATTGTAGGAAAATTGGTTCTAGACTCTATCAAGCATGGTAAAAATATCCAAGATTGGGATTTGAAGGAGTTGCAAGTCTACCATCCCTTGATTGAAGAGGATATTTATATCTACTTGCGTCCAGAAACCGCTGTTCAGAGGAGAAATTCCTTAGGAGGAACCGGCTTTGAGCAAGTGAAATACCAGATAGAACAAGCGAAGAAAGAACTTAAAAGGGGAAATTGATTCGTTTGCAAAGTAAGAAAGAGAGGCTGAGATGATTTATCAGCCTCTTTCTTGTCTTCTTCTTTAAAGCGTGCTATAATGAATCTTGCTCAAGCGACCTTCAATCGTTAAAGCACACACGACCTTCAATCGTGATTAGTCATTTCGTTTATCTTTTACTACGTCATTAACTCGAAATGAGATGCAAGCTGAGCTTGTTTGATTTATAACCTCAATCAGTCTCGCAGACTGATTGAGCGAACTCAAGTTATGCCTGCGACTCGTTGCCTATCATATTTTCATTTTAAGATGATAGGCTAAAATGGTCTCCCAGACCATTTTACTCCTAAAAGCAAACGAAAAGACTATACTTAAAGAAATTCTATTGAAAGTCATAATGAATAGAATTTTGAAGGGTATGAATAAACGAATAGATGGGAGACTTACCATGAGTGATAACTCTAAAACACGTGTTGTCGTGGGGATGAGTGGTGGTGTTGATTCGTCGGTGACGGCTCTCTTGCTCAAGGAGCAGGGCTACGATGTGATCGGTATCTTCATGAAGAACTGGGATGACACAGATGAAAACGGCGTCTGTACGGCGACCGAAGATTACAAGGATGTGGCTGCGGTGGCAGATCAGATCGGTATTCCCTACTACTCTGTCAATTTTGAAAAAGAGTACTGGGACCGCGTTTTTGAGTATTTCCTAGCGGAATACCGTGCAGGGCGCACGCCAAATCCAGACGTTATGTGCAACAAGGAAATCAAGTTCAAGGCCTTTCTGGACTATGCCATGACCTTGGGGGCAGACTATGTAGCGACGGGGCATTATGCTCGAGTGGCGCGTGATGAGGATGGCATTGTTCACATGCTTCGTGGCGTGGACAATGGCAAGGATCAGACCTATTTCCTCAGTCAACTTTCGCAAGAACAACTCCAAAAAACCATGTTCCCCTTGGGACATTTGGAAAAACCTGAAGTTCGCAGACTAGCAGAAGAAGCAGGCCTTGCGACTGCCAAGAAGAAAGACTCGACAGGGATTTGCTTTATCGGAGAAAAGAACTTTAAAAACTTTCTCAGTAACTACCTGCCAGCTCAGCCTGGTCGCATGATGACTGTGGATGGTCGCGATATGGGCGAGCATGCAGGCCTGATGTACTATACGATTGGTCAGCGTGGTGGACTGGGTATCGGTGGCCAACATGGCGGTGACAATGCGCCGTGGTTCGTTGTCGGAAAAGACCTAAGCAAGAATATCCTCTATGTCGGCCAAGGCTTCTATCATGATTCGCTCATGTCAACAAGCCTAGAAGCCAGTCAAGTTCATTTTACTCGTGAAATGCCAGAGGAATTTACGCTGGAATGCACAGCTAAATTCCGCTACCGTCAGCCTGATTCTAAGGTGAAAGTACATGTCAAAGGAGAAAAGGCAGAGGTCATCTTTGCGGAACCGCAACGCGCGATCACACCAGGACAGGCAGTTGTCTTTTACGATGGCGAAGAGTGTCTAGGTGGCG
>CAUVUZ010000073.1:0-6548 GCA_963555095.1 uncultured Streptococcus sp.
AAGTTTACATGAACTCACCAGTTCTTTCAATTGACTACGATAACAAAGTTGTGACAGCAGAAGTTGAAGGTAAAGAACACAAAGAGTCTTATGATAAATTGATCTTTGCTACTGGTTCAACTCCAATCTTGCCTCCAATCGAAGGTGTTGAAATCGTTAAGGGCAACCGCGAATTCAAAGCAACTCTTGAAAATGTACAATTTGTTAAATTGTACCAAAACGCTGAAGAAGTTATTGAAAAACTTGAAGACAAGAGCAAACACCTTGAGCGCATTGCCGTTGTTGGTGGTGGTTACATCGGTGTTGAGCTTGCTGAAGCTTTCGAGCGTCTTGGAAAAGAAGTAGTGCTTGTAGATATCGTAGACACTGTCTTGAACGGCTACTATGACAAAGACTTCACTCAAATGATGGCGAAGAACTTGGAAGACCACAACATCCGCTTGGCTCTTGGTCAAACAGTTAAAGCCATCCAAGGTGATGGAAAAGTTGAACGCTTGGTGACAGACAAAGAAACATTTGATGTGGATATGGTTGTTCTTGCAGTTGGTTTCCGTCCTAACACAGCTCTTGCTGATGGTAAGATTGAACTCTTCCGCAACGGTGCCTTCCTTGTGGACAAGAAACAAGAAACTTCAATCCCAGGTGTTTATGCAGTAGGTGACTGTGCGACTGTTTATGACAACGCTCGTAAAGACACTAGCTACATCGCGCTTGCATCTAACGCTGTACGTACTGGTATTGTTGGTGCTTATAACGCTTGTGGTCATGAATTGGAAGGAATCGGAGTTCAAGGATCAAACGGTATCTCTATCTACGGTCTTCACATGGTTTCGACTGGTTTGACTCTTGAAAAAGCTAAAGCTGCTGGTTACAACGCAACTGAAACAGGCTTTAACGATCTTCAAAAACCAGAATTTATCAAACATGACAACCACGAAGTTGCCATCAAGATTGTCTTTGACAAAGACAGCCGTGAAATCCTTGGTGCGCAAATGGTATCTCATGACTCATCAATCGGTATGGGAATCCATATGTTCTCACTTGCTATCCAAGAGCATGTGACAATTGATAAATTGGCTTTGACAGACCTATTCTTCTTGCCACACTTCAACAAACCATACAACTACATCACAATGGCTGCACTTACAGCTGAAAAATAACAATAGCTGAGCTATCTGGCCTTAAGTTAAGGTCAGATAGTTTTTTTAATCCATCTGTACCCAGACAATTATTGTTTTTCTATCTTGTACTTCATTCTAATCTGGCTTAAAATGAAATGGTAGCTACCAATACAAATGATGAGGATTAAGAAATGATTGAAAATCGTTATGAACTAAATAAAAACTTGGCACAGATGCTCAAAGGTGGGGT
The DNA here is from genome assembly GCA_963555095.1 of uncultured Streptococcus sp. Classification (GTDB taxonomy): domain Bacteria; phylum Bacillota; class Bacilli; order Lactobacillales; family Streptococcaceae; genus Streptococcus. The sequence continues at coordinate 1,372 of CAUVUZ010000073.1, forward strand.
TATCATGGACGTTCAAAACCCTGAACAGGCTCGTATCGCAGAGGCTGCTGGTGCGGCAGCTGTTATGGCCTTGGAACGGATTCCAGCTGATATTCGTGCAGCTGGTGGGGTTTCCCGTATGAGCGATCCAAAGATGATTAAGGAAATCCAAGAAGCGGTCAGCATTCCAGTGATGGCCAAGGTCAGAATTGGGCATTTTGTTGAAGCTCAGATTTTAGAGGCTATTGAGATTGACTATATCGATGAGAGTGAAGTGCTGTCTCCAGCAGACGATCGTTTCCATGTAGATAAGAAGGAATTCCAAGTTCCTTTTGTCTGTGGAGCTAAGGATTTGGGTGAAGCCTTGCGTCGTATCGCTGAGGGAGCTTCCATGATTCGGACAAAAGGAGAACCGGGGACAGGTGACATCATTCAAGCCGTTCGCCATATGCGTATGATGAATCAAGAAATTCGCCGTATTCAAAATCTACGCGAAGATGAACTCTATGTCGCAGCAAAAGAACTCCAAGTTCCTATAGAATTGGTCCAATACGTCCATGAACATGGAAAATTACCAGTTGTAAACTTTGCAGCCGGAGGTGTGGCAACACCAGCAGATGCTGCGCTAATGATGCAATTGGGGGCAGAGGGCGTCTTTGTCGGTTCAGGTATTTTCAAATCAGGCGACCCTGTTAAACGAGCAAGTGCCATTGTCAAAGCGGTAACCAATTACCAAAATCCTCAAATTCTGGCTCAAATCTCTGAAGACCTAGGTGAAGCCATGGTTGGTATCAATGAGAATGAAATCCGAATTCTCATGGCTGAGCGAGGAAAATAGATGAAAATTGGAATATTAGCCTTGCAAGGCGCCTTTGCAGAACATGCAAAAGTGCTAGAAAAGTTAGGTGTTGTTAGTGTCGAAATCAGAAATTTAGAGGATTTTCAACACCATCAGAGAGATTTGGCTGGTTTGATATTACCTGGCGGTGAGTCTACAACCATGGGCAAGCTCTTACGAGACCAGAACATGCTGCTTCCCATCCGAGAAGCCATTCTATCTGGACTACCAGTGTTTGGAACCTGTGCGGGTTTGATTTTGCTGGCTAAGGAAATTACTTCTCAGGAAGAAAGTCATCTAGCGACTATGGACATAGTAGTAGAGCGCAATGCCTATGGGCGCCAACTAGGAAGTTTCTATACAGAGGCAGAATGTAAGGGAGTTGGTCAGATTCCCATGACCTTTATCCGTGGACCAATTATCAGCAGTGTTGGAGAGGGTGTAGAAATTCTAGCAACAGTAGACGATCAAATCGTTGCAACTCAAGAAAAAAATATGCTGGTAACCTCTTTTCATCCAGAATTGACAGATGATGTTGGCTTGCACCAGTACTTTATCAATATGTGTAAAGAAAAAAGTTGAGAAAAGATTCTCAACTTTTTTACATGTAATAAACAATCGCGATATATTGAAGTGCAGAGGCTGCTAGGATAAAGAGATGCCAAATCATGTGGAAATAAGGTTTTTTCTTAGCGTAAAATCCAGCTCCAACTGTATAACAGAGTCCGCCAGTTACCATGAGACTCCAGAAAATTGGCGTCGTTTGACTGATAATGGCAGGAATGATAGCCAGAACCAACCAGCCCATAATCAAATAAAGGGCAAGGCTGAATTTCTCATTGACCTTTTTAGCAAAGATTTTATAGAGGATGCCAAAGATGGTCGTTCCCCACTGAATGGCAATGATCAGATAGCCAAACCAGTTATTCATCAAAGTCAATACGACCGGCGTATAAGAGCCCGCGATAGCCACATAAATCATAGAATGGTCGATGATTCGCAAGACGTATTTGTGGGTCGAACCATAGGCCATAGAGTGGTAAATGGTTGACGAGAGGAACATGAGAAAGAGACTGATAACAAAGATAGAAACGCCAAAAGATGATAAAAATCCGTGTGCTTCATAACTATAGGTGGATGAAATGGGGAGTAGGATGAGCATGATAACGGCACCCACAGCATGGGTCACGCTATTAGCAATTTCCTCTCCAAAACTGAGTTTTTTACTGAGTTTTAGACTGGTATTCATTGGATTTCCTCCTCTTCTTTGATAAGGATTAAGTCTAGAGTTTGATGATAGAGTTTAACCGTTTGACAGCTAGTTTGGATAATAGGATTTTCTGGATCAATCCCATGGTTCATGTAGTCTACAAAAGCATCGTAGAGCTGGTCTGAGCTCGCTTGAGTTTGCAGAGTATTAAGGGTCTGAGCGATTTCTTGGATCGAAAAGACAGACTTGAGAGTGGTGATGGCAATCAAACGGGCGATCTGTTTGCGTTGGTATTTTTTCTTGTCTGGCTTTGTCAGGTAACCATGTTTGACATAGTTATTGACCATAGATGCTGTTAGTCCCTTGTCCTTATCTGGAGAGATAGGGGCACAGACCTGATTGACATAAAGTAAAACCTGATCCAGATAGAGGTCAATGTTTGGAATGTCTTCCCATTTTGGGTAGGAAAAGTTAGAATTCATTTCCAACTCCTTTTTATCTAGTTTTAATAACTAGATTATAAAATAATAAAAAACAAAAGTCAAGTTTCAACTGCTTGTAGAAAGCTTTAAATTATGCTATGATGAGAGAAAATAGTTAGAAATGAGGGGAAAAGATGGAGATTCGTTTAGCTTTTCCAAACGAAGTGGATGCGATTATGCAGGTGATGGAGGATGCTAAAAAGTGCTTAGCCAAATCTGGTAGCGACCAGTGGCAAAATGGCTATCCAAATGCAGATATCATTATTGATGATATCATCTCAGGCCAAGCCTATGTGGCCTTGGAAGAAGGAGAACTGCTAGCTTATGCTGCTGTAACCAAGAGTCCAGAGGAAGCCTATGAAGCCATTTATGAAGGAAGTTGGCAGGGGGAAGAATCAGAATATCTGGTCTTTCACCGTATCGCTGTGGCAGCAGATGTCCAAGGACAAGGTGTTGCTCAGACTTTCCTAGAAGGCTTGATTGAAGGTTTTGATTATCTAGATTTTCGCTCAGATACGCATGCAGAAAACAAGGCCATGCAGCATATCTTTGAAAAGCTAGGCTTCCAACAGGTTGGTAAGGTTCCAGTTGATGGGGAACGTTTGGCCTATCAGAAATTAAAAAAATGAAGCAGAAAAAGTACGCAAAAATGCTCTACCCGTCGCCAATTGGAACCTTATCCTTGGTTGCTGACGAGCAATATCTGTATGGAATTTGGGTACAGGACCAAACTCATTTTGAGAGGGGACTAGGGGATGAAACGATAGAAGAAGTTGCTAGCCATCCTGTATTAGAACAAGTTATTTCCTATTTAGATACTTATTTCGAAGGCAGTGTTCAGGATCTATCTGACTTACCTTTAGCTCCCATTGGAACAGATTTTGAAAAGCTGGTTTGGGATTACTTACAGGCCATTCCTTATGGTCAAACAGTAACTTACGGACAAATAGCTCAAGACCTGCAAGTGGCTTCTGCTCAAGCGATTGGCGGAGCAGTGGGGCGCAATCCTTGGTCCATACTTGTTCCCTGTCATCGGGTGCTGGGGTCAGGCAATCGCTTGACAGGCTATGCATCTGGAATCGAAAAGAAAGCCTGGCTCTTGCAACATGAAGGTGTAGCATTTCAAGAAAATAAAAAATAGAAAGAAAAGAAGATGTTAGAATTTATCGAATACCCAAAATGTTCAACTTGTAAGAAAGCAAAAAATGAATTGGATCAACTTGGACTGGACTACAAAGCTGTCCACATCGTAGAAGAAACACCAAGTGAAGACGTGATTTTGAAGTGGTTGGAAACTTCCGGTTTTGAAGTGAAACAATTTTTCAATACTAGCGGGATTAAATACCGCGAACTGGGCCTAAAAGATAAGGTGGGAAGTTTGTCAAAACAAGAAGCAGCTAAGCTTCTAGCGAGTGATGGCATGTTATTGAAACGTCCAATTTTGGTGGAGAATGGTGCTGTTAAACAAATCGGCTATAGAAAACCCTATGAGAACTTAGGTTTGAGATAGTTTTTATTTATCTCCTTGATAGGTAAAATATATAGCCTCCCTGTTTTAAAGTGTGATAAACTAGAAGATAGACAAAGTCTGAGTAGCCCGTAGCAAATAATTTGCTTGCGAGCAGAAGTATGATAGAATGAATCATTATCAGGAGAGGATGTTTTTATGACTGTTACAACATTTTTAGCATCAGATTGGTACCAAAGTTTGATGCAACTCATTCCGGATGGTAAGCTCTTTAGTTTGCGTTCGGTCTTTGATGGAATTCCAAGGATTGTCCAACAACTGCCTACAACCTTGATGTTGACTCTTGGAGGTGCACTCTTTGGTTTGGTGCTGGCCTTGATTTTTGCCATTGTTAAGATCAATCGTGTTAAAATTCTATATCCCTTGCAGGCCTTTTTTGTCAGCTTTTTAAAAGGTACCCCAATACTAGTTCAACTTATGTTGACCTACTACGGAATACCTTTGGCGCTGAAAGCTATTAATCAGCAATGGGGCACTGGTTTCAATATCAATGCGATTCCAGCGGCACTTTTTGCGATTGTGGCCTTTGCTTTTAATGAGGCGGCTTATGCAAGTGAAACGATTCGTGCAGCCATCCTTTCTGTTAACCCAGGTGAAATTGAGGCGGCGCGTAGTTTGGGCATGACACGAGCACAAGTTTATCGTCGTGTGATTATTCCAAATGCAGCGGTGGTAGCGACACCGACTTTGATTAACTCCCTCATCGGTTTGACTAAGGGAACTTCTCTAGCCTTTAGTGCAGGTGTTGTGGAGGTCTTTGCCCAAGCTCAGATTTTGGGTGGAGCTGATTATCGCTATTTTGAACGTTTCATCTCCGTTGCCCTTGTTTATTGGGTAGTCAATATCGGAATTGAGAGCCTAGGTCGCTTTATCGAGAAGAAAATGGCTATTTCTGCACCCGATACAGTGCAAACAGATGTGAAAGGGGACCTTCGTTAATGATTAAGATTTCGAATTTAAGTAAATCCTTTTCAGGACAGACAGTCTTGAATCATCTGAACTTGGATATTCAAAAGGGAGAAGTAGTGGCTTTGATTGGTTCATCAGGAGCTGGGAAATCAACCTTTCTTCGTAGTTTGAACTACCTTGAAACTCCAGATAGTGGAACGATTCAGATTGACAATTTTACAGTTGATTTTT
>CAUVUZ010000074.1:0-6259 GCA_963555095.1 uncultured Streptococcus sp.
TGATGGTCAAGAACTATACCAGACAGTCTTTCCCATTCCTTTTGGTGGGGAGTTAGGATGAGCTGACTAGATGGGAATGGCAAATGGCCTTTTGCTAAGATGCCCAAAGCACCGCCATCTGCAATCAAAATCTGGTCTTCTCTGAGGATGTCAAAGACCTGTTTTACGAGTTCTTCTCCGAATGCTTCCTCTCGCAAACCCGGACCTAGCAAGACAGCTTCTGCCTTCTCTATCTGTTCCTTTAGTAATCCTTTATCCTTTAGAGAAAAAGTCATGGCTTCAGGTAAATGGCTATGCAGAGCTGGGATATTCTCCTGATCCGTCCCGACAGTCACCAAACCAGCCCCACTTTTAACAGCTGCAATGGCTGACATGATGATAGCTCCTCCATAAGGATAGGTCCCTCCCAGCAAGAGCAGACGACCGTAATCTCCCTTATGACTGTGACGACAACGTTCAACAATGACTTTTTCTAATAAAGCTTGATCAATCACTTTCATCGTTTTTTCCTCTCTATTCATTATACTATAAAGTTTATTGACCTTGCATCTTAAACATAAATCTCTTCCTTCATATAGAAAAAGAGGGGACAAAGCCCCTCTACGAAATATCTCTTTTTTCAAAGTCAATTAATTTCTTTTTTACTTTTTGCGACAAAGATAGCAGATAGAACTAGTCCAACACTTGCCAAGAAAATAGCTGTTTCTGACTGTTTCTCACCAGTTTCTGGCAATCTCTTGTCTTCTTTGGCAATTTGAACTGGTGCTCCTGAAGTCTGAGTTTTTTCTAACGAACTTAGCTTGAACTCTGGTTTCTCTACTGTCGGTGCTGCCTGGTCGCCTACTGTTGATAAGGGACCTGTGTAAGCTGGGAGCTCATGTTTCAAGGCCATAACGGAGTTGACTCCGCCCTGGAACTCTGGTTTTTCTACTGTAGGTGCGGATTGGTCTCCTGCTGTACTAAGTGGGCCTGTGTACTCTGGTACTTCATGTACTGCTGCCTCAGCCGCATTCACACCACCTGTAAACTCTAGTTTCTCAACTATCGGTGCTGGCTGATCTCCTGCTGTACTAAGTGGGCCTGTGTACTCTGGTACTTCATGCACTGCTGCCTCAGCCGCATTCACACCACCTGTAAAGTTCGGTTTACTCAAAACTGGTGGTTCTTCATCACCCTTGCTTGATTGAACCGATTCTTCTGTCAAATCTTGATAGAAGCTCGCCAATTCATAAAACTCAGCCTTGCCACCTTCCCAGACTAATTTGACGTCTAGAAGAGAGCCACCATTTCGGATAGCAAAGGTTTGGAGACTAGATGTAATGGCACCGAGGTCTGTCCAACTGTCTTGACCATCCTTGAGTGTTCTAGCAAGAACACGTGCCTTAGCTCCTTCAGGAAGACTGGAAACGAGACGAAGGTGGTTGGCATTGGTTGGTTCAGACAAGTGATACACCAACTCGCCCTTGTCTTTTTCAGACTTGTAGCTGGTCAAGACTTTGCCGTCTACAAGATTATTATAAAGGTTGCCTTGGCTTTCTCCACTGTTTCCTTCTACTGTCGGATCATTGATTGGTCTGACAAATTCACCATCGTTGATGACCAATTCTGTAAAGCCTACAAAACGAGCATCATAGTCTGCAGTATAGAGAACACGGAGATAGTTAGCTTTGACTGGTGTCGTCAATTCACCCTCGATATAGCGATTTCCTGGCATCTTAGAATCGTGTGTCCAACCATCTGTCAATGAATCATCGTGTTGGCTATTGGCCACACCATCTCCTACTGTCACGACATCTGTCCAAGTTTTACCGTCTTGGCTGACTTGAATCTTACCATCACGAAGATAGTTTTGAGTTCCGTCTTGGATGTAGGCTCTAATTTTCTTGATGGTGCGTTCGCTACCAAGTTTCAAGGTCACATGACCATCTTTATGGGCATAGTCTGAAAACTCAACGAAGTTGTTGTAAACACCGTCAAATAGTTGATCTAGGTTGTTCAGTTTACGAACATCATTGCTTCCGTATGTTGGATGAATGCCCATAGTTGTAGATTCTAGTTTGGTTGGTTGCACTTCTTTGGTTGTCACAAGGAGAGAAGTGGCTGTGACAGCTTGTTCCTGAGCCGTTTTGTTGACCAGACGAACATAACGTACCAAGTGGGTTGCGACAGATTTGTCTGTCAACTGGCTAGCTGACGTCCATTCTTGCGCATTTGCAGAATACTCTAGGCTAAGAGCAGGGTTGGCTGAGCCTTGGAGCTGGATGCTCTTGATCTGATGGATACGGTCAAGCTTCATACCTAGATAGCTATGAGCAGGGAGTTTGGTCCCAGCTGGAATTTGAAGCTCGTAACTGCCCAAGCTATCCACTACTGGTGTTTCCTTCAAGGCGTCTACGTTGGTGTCCGTTAAGTCAAGATTTGGACTATTGACATCTACTGTAAATTCCGCAATTCTCCACCACTTATTTAAGGTTCGTGTATTGCGAATGCGAACAAAACGAGTTGTAAATTCTTGCACAATATCAGAAGTTCGTTGCCCTGATAAATTTTGAAGCGTTGTCCAATTTGTACCATCTGCAGAATATTCGATGACACCAGATGCTAGTTTGTCTCGTTCCCCTTGCATCAGATGAACTCGTTTTACTTTGTGCAGTCCACCTAAGTCCATTTGTACCCAGGCTTGCGCTGGTGTGACATTGGTCTGATCAACATGTGCCATCATGGATTCTGTGTTTTCTCGACCATCTTGCATCTGAACAACACTTGTTCCATATTTGTAAACAAGGTTTGGACTTAAACTAATAGTGCCCCTAACCTTCTTACTACCCAATTCTAGGGGTCTGTTAACAGCAATTTCACGCATGGCAAGCCAAGCATTATCCTTCTTAGCTGTTGCTATCATACGAACAGCTTGAGCTGTGATATCGAGGTCATTAAATTCCAGAATACGTTCTCTACCAGTATAAGCGGGGCTCGTTATGGCTACCCATTCTCCATGTTCATTTTGATATTCAACAAGAGCATTACTAAAGGTATAATTATCGGCCGTATTAGTACCCGTAGCGAAACCTAATTTGTGTATTTTAATTGCCTTATTAAAGCGCAAGCCTACATAATCGCCTCTCTCAATCACAATGGTTGTTTTGGCAATCACATGTGTATCAAAGTCACCATCTGTGACTTCTTTCAATCCGCCTTCTATTCCAGCACGATTCGTAATAAATGTTGTCACAAATTTATCTGGATTCAACATTGCTTGGATATGTAAGGCTAAGTATTCTTTGAGATTATTGATAAATGGTCGAATATGTTGGACACCAAATTCTGCGTATTCATAATGGTCAACGTAAAAGAAGGCATACTTAACTGACTGGTCATAATGTTTGACTCCGGCCTGATAATACTCCCACACCTTGGCATCATTCTTTTCAGTAAGACCTTCTGTAGCTGTTAGGAAAGCTTCAAGCGCGTTCATTTGATCTACTGTATTCTCTAACCAATAGTGAATTTGTTCGATTAATTTCTGATCACCTTTTTCTTTAAGTAATAGAGCATTGGCTTTCAAACCAGCAAAAATTTCCCTCAACTCTTTTCTTTCAGTATCCAGATTTTGACCAGATTTGAGTTTGTTATAGAATTCTGTCAATTTTGGAGCCAATTCTACAGACTCTTCTAATTTAGTGACATGGGGAGGTCTATTTTGATTGCGCATGTGTTTTCCGAGTTCTCGAAAAGCCTTCGAAACACTGCTTTCTTCAAAATGATCATTAACTACATAGTTAAAAGCCATATCGTTGATTTGTTCTGCTTCTTCTACACTTCTCCATTGTTTCCATCCATACTGAGCCATATCAAAAAGTGCCACTTTAGATGCTTCAGATTGTTGCATTGGATTTAGCATAATTCCTTGTGCAAGTGATAAATCAACATTTGGATGTAAGAATTTTTCACCACCTCCAAGAATTAGGTGGGGTTTTGTATTATCATTACATGGCCAGTTAATCCAGAACTGAATTGGACGGTAAGTCTTACCACCTTCTGTTAAATTTTTCTTTAAGTTCGTTAAGAATGTTTGGTCAACAGCCCCCCAGACCTTTCCACCAGTAAGAGTTAAATGGACATTTTCAGGAAGATGTTCATTCAAGGTTCGAAGTTCAGCTTCAGTTCCTTGCCCCATGTACCAGGCAGGAACAAAAATCATATCTTTACGGAGACCACTGTATGTTGTTTGTTTTTCAGTCAACCAATTTGTGATATCCTTCATCAAGCGAACATAACTATGGTAACCACCAACTGGGCTTGGTGCATCATCTGCAAGCACACCAAATTCACGCACTCCCACGTCCAACAACTGAGTAAACTTAGCCTTTATGGTTGCAAGATCAGCCTGGTAATGCGCTTCATTGCCAAAGCGGATACGATTGTTCATAAATGGATGGATGGTCCAAACATAACGTGTTTTCGTTTGATTACCGACACGTGCAAGTTCTCGGATTTCAGCCAGTTTTTCTTCTGGGTAAAGTTCACGCCATTTCTTATTGTGGTATGGATCATCTTTTGGTGCGAAATAGTATTGAGTTAACTTCAATTCACTTCCATAACGCATCAATTCTTTACGATTTTCATTAGACCATGGATTTCCATAGTAACCTTCGATAAACCCACGGTTCTTGATTTCAGCGTAATCTTCCACTGTCACATTGCGAAGGACTGGCACTTGACTTTCCTTGAGCATATGTTTCAAGGTTGTCAAACCATAAAAGACCGCATCTGTGTCTTTTCCGACGATGGAAATCGAATTATCCTTGATGCTCAAGGCATAGGCATCGATCTTGTCAAAGAGACCTGCTGAAACATTGGACAAGTTTTGCTCTGCTTGTGAACCTTGTCCATGCACTCCAAGATAGATATTGGTTGCGCCAGCGATTGCTGCCTTACCAGTTGTATAAGATACTTGATTGTCCTGCAAGACACTCTTCAAGCGATTGCGAGTATAGATATCGAGTTGATCGCCCATGACCAGATTGACTTGCTTACGAAGGGCTGTGACTCCTTCTCCATAAGTCACTTTTTGTGGAGTTGGGAAGACCTTGTACTCTTTCTTGAGATAGTCTGCGCTCTTGCTGGCAGCCACAATGCTGTCTTCGCTAGCTGGTTTACTTGCAGTGAATTGATCTGCCAATTCAACTGTTCCATCACCTGTTTGCTCTACTTTTGGAGTTTCAGGTGTAATTGGTTGACTAGGTTTAGCCATTTCTTTATCATTTTGTCCTCCACTCATGGCTTCAGACGGCTTTGTTTCATTCTCTGGAATTCCAGGTGCTTCAGCTGGTTTAAGATTATTTGTCGAATCAGTAGAACCAATCGTTCCTGTAGTTTCTCCATTTCCAACTGTCGAGCTATCTTCCTTCCCAGCATTTTCTTCTGCTTTCTTCAAAACTGCTGCAAGTTCATCAGGTAACTTTTCCAATGGCTGAGCTTGAGTTATAGTTCCCTCTTTATCTCCTACACTACCTGTTTCTGCTGCCTCTACTAAATTAACACCAAAGATACTGGCACCAATCATAATAGAAGCTACTCCAATAGCGAATTTACGAATACTGTAATGACAACGTTTATTGAAAAAATTTTTATCCATCTTTATCTTATCTCCTTTCATCCAAACACGAAAGTAAACGATTCCATTTTTACTAGTAAAGACGGAGAGGCCTAATCGGTCCTCTCCATCTCTTCAACTCATTTATCGATGTGATTTTTTATCATCGACCAAGCTATACCAATAGGATAGCATTAGACGCACAAACTAATCCTCTTTTCGTTTTGCAGTTAATAGGGCTGCTGACAAGGCCAAGCTAACACCTGCCAAGAAAATAGCTGTTTCAGATTCTCCCTCACCTGTTTCTGGTAATCTATTTTGCTCTTCTTTTACTACTGAAACATTTGGTTTTATAGTCTGGTCATGAGCTAATAGCTCTACTGGATAATCTGGTTTTTCAAGAATAGGCGCTTCCTCATTTCCTACCGTGGCTAGAACACCATGATACTCTGGAAGTTTATGTTCTAGAGCCATTACAGCATTAACGCCACCCTTAAATTCAGGTTTCTCAACGCTTGGTGCCGCTTGATCTCCTACAGTAGCAAGAGTTCCTGTGTATTCTGGAACTTCATTGACTGCTGCTTCTACAAAGTTAGCACCTCCTTTGAATTCTGGAACTTCATTGACTGCTGCTTCTACAAAGTTAGCACCTCCTTTGAATTC
>CAUVUZ010000075.1:0-6232 GCA_963555095.1 uncultured Streptococcus sp.
TTATTTATGACTTAATTTCTTGGTCAAGAAATCTCCCAAGAACTGGATTGTAAAGATAATCAAGATGATAATAATGGTCGCCAAGATGGTCACATCGTGATTGTAACGGTTAAATCCATAAGCAATGGCCACGTTACCGATACCACCAGCACCAACTGCTCCCGCCATAGCGGTTTCACCAACAAGGGAAATCAAGGTCACAGTCGTCACACGAATCAAATCTGGAAGACCTTCGGATAGGTATACCCCAACGATATCCCAGAAAGTCGCTCCACTAGCCTGCGCTGCTTCAATCACACCACCATCCAACTCAGCCAAGACCACCTGCACCTGACGGGCAAAGAAGGCAAAGACCGCAAATGAAAGTGGCACAAGGGCTGCATTTGGCCCAATGCTAGTCTTCACAATCAAGTGAGAGAGTGGTGACATGATTGCCAAGAGGATGATGAAAGGAACCGCACGGAAAATAGAGGTAATCTTATCCAAAATCCAAAAGATAACCTTATTTTCCAAGACACCACCTGGCGCTGTCAAGACGAGGAAAAGACCTGCCACCAGCCCCAAGAATCCTCCGATGATGAAGGAAAGAACTGTCATATAAAGAGTTAGGTAGATAGCCGTTCCCCAGCCTGCCTGACCAGCCCAGCCCATCTTGTAGACATTTGGTAAGTAAGTTTGAATCAACTCTGTCATTTTACTGTCCTCCCTTCAATACTTTTAACTGCACACCAGCCTGACGGATGGCTTCTTGAGCACCTGCTAGTGCTGCTTTTTCACCTGACAAGACCACAACCAATTCTCCAACAGGAGTGCCATCGAGAATTTCGATATTTCCATAGAGGATATTGGCCGTTACTTGGTAACGCTTGTACAATTCATTCAAAAGTGGTTCGTCTGTCGAAGCCCCTGCATACTTGAGCTGCACTAAAATACTGTTCTCAGATAAATGTTCTACGATTTCTTGCTTCTCAATCTTGACCATGGCTTCATCAATACCTGTAGCTGTTGAGATAAAGTCCTGTGTCAAAGGTTGTTTAGGGTCTGAGAAGATTTCAAGAACACTTCCTTCTTCAATCAAACGGCCATCCTGCATGACCGCCACACGGTTGGCAATGTCTTTGACAATCTGCATTTCATGCGTAATCAAAACAACCGTCAAACCTAATTTTTGGTTTAAATCTTGCAACAAGGCCAAAATCTGCTTGGTTGTCTTAGGGTCAAGGGCAGATGTTGACTCATCTGAAATCAAGATTTTTGGATCATTGGCCAAGGCACGCGCAATAGCCACACGCTGTTTTTGTCCTCCAGATAGTTGTGAAGGGTAGTTTTCAGCACGATCTGCCAAACCAACCAAGTCCAACAACTTAGCTACTTTAGCTTTCTTTTCTTCCTTGCTGAGCCCAGAGTGTTTGAGGGCAAAGGCCACATTTTCCTCTGCTGTCTTTTGACTCATGAGGTTGAAATGCTGGAAAATCATCCCAATGTCTTGACGCTTACGACGCAACTGCTCTGCAGTCAAGGTAACCTTACCATCAAAAATCACATCGTCGTCAATGGTAATTTTGCCTGCAGATGGTTTTTGCAGGAGGTTAATCACCCGAACTAAAGTGGATTTCCCTGCTCCAGAATATCCAACGATACCGTAGATATCCCCTTCTTGGATGTGAATGGTCACATCCTTGACCGCTGTGATGGTTCTCTTCTTCTGATGAAAAGTCACATCGATCTGATCTAACTTGATAATATCTCTACTCATAGCTTCTAATCAGCTCCTCTACTAATTCAATATGGGTGTAGTAATCGGCGATTCGCACGTTTTCATCTCCACCGTGGTCTCGGCTATTGGCATTCCCTAGACCGAAGGCCACCATGGGTACCTCTAAAGCATCAAAGACCGTATGCATAGGTCCTGTCCCCGCCGTTGTCGGCAAGACTGAAACGCCCTGTGGATAGAATTTCTTGGCCAACTCAATCACATTGAGAATGGCTGGTGCGCTCATATCGCTTCGATAGCTCATCTCTCCCAAGGTATAGTATAATTCTACCTTATCAAAGCCATTTTTGTCTAGCTGTTTCCGAATTTTTTCCAGAACATCATGCGGTTCTAGGCCAGGAACCAAACGAACCTCTAGCTTGGCACTGGCTTCTGCTGGCAAAATCGTTTTAACCCCTTGCCCTTGATAACCTGACTGAATTCCTTCGATATTAAGGGCTGGCTCGAAAAAGAACCGTTTTAGAAAGGCTGCACGTTCCTCTTGTAAGAGAGGCAATTCCAAGCCATAAATGCGACTGATTTCCTCAGGATTGCGTTGGGCGTAGGTGTCTACCAAGGCTAGTTCTCGTTCATTTGGCTCTTGAACATTCTCGTACAAGCCTTCTACCAAAATACGTCCATCAGCAGCTCGCAGACTACTTAAGGCCTGTATAAGATACCACGGCGCTGACTCCACGACACCACCATAACTCGAGTGGATATCCACATCCGCACTTTTCACCTTGGCATCAAAGGTCACAATGCCCTTATTACCACCCGAAATTTCTAACTGTTCCAAGGCGTTCTTGGTCCCTTGTTCCCAGACTAGCAAGTCCGCCCCACGAAGTTTGTCTGCGTGTTTCTCTAAATACTTATCTAGATCCATGGAAGCAGACTCCTCTGCCCCTTCCATGATAAAACTGATATTGACAGGCAGGTCATCATGGTGCTGCATATACTTTCTCAAAGCACTCAAACGAGCTGTGATGTGGCCTTTGTCGTCGTCAACCCCACGCCCATACATAAAGCCATTTCGCACAGAAAGGGTAAAAGGATTCTCTGTCCACACCTGGTCGCCATCCGCTGGCACGGTGTCATAGTGATTATAGAAGATCAAGGTCTTGGCATCCGGACGCGAACTCTTGAAATGCGCCATGACAAAGGGAGCCGTGTAGCTCTCATCAATCTCCACTTCAGCCCCTACACGCTTGAAAATCTCACCCAGATAGTTTGCGACTTCCTTGAGTCCAACCTGCTGGGCAAAGACGGATTTCTTGGAAATTAAGGTGCGTAAGACTTCGAAATAATGTTGGGCCACATGATCCTTCTCAAATTTTTCAATCTGCTCTTGTTCGCTAGGAAAAATCATTTTCTCTCTCTTTCTACTACGTACTTGTGTCCTCAGAACGACCACAAGTGCCTCTTTAAAATCAACTCTCTATACAAAAGCAAGAGGTGGAAACTCTCTCCCACCTCCCTGTGTCTTATTACCAAACTGGTTGATCCAAACCGTCTGATGTTTCTTCGATAACTTTTTTCACTTCATCAGTGTGGTAAGCTGCGATAATTTTCTTGATGGCATCAGCCTTAGGTGATGATTCCCAATCTTTTTTCGCAACGATGATGTTGTACCATTGTTTTGAGTTTTCATCAGCTTGTTCTTTGAAGAGTGCTTTCTTGTAGTCCAATTTTGCTTCTGTAACGAAGGTATTGTTTACAACGGCAGCGTCAACTGATGACAATGAACGAGCTGTCTGGCTAGCGTCCAATTCAGTAATCTTCAAGTTCTTTGGATTTTCTTTGATGTTAGCAACTGTTGCTAGAGCAGTTCCAGAAACATCCAATTTGATCAAACCAGCTGATTGAAGCAAGTAAAGCGCACGGCTTTCGTTTGTTGCATCGTTTGGTACGGCGATTTCACCGTTATCTGGGATTTCTTCCACTTTGGTGTACTTGTTTTCTTCCCCATTTTTACCTGAGTAAAGGCGGATTGGTGAGATGTACGTATCTGCAATCGCTACAAGGTCTTTCCCGTTTTCTTTGTTCCAGTTGTTCAAGAAGTTGTAGTGTTGGAAAGCATTCAAGTCTACTTCGCCATCAGCAGTTGCCTTGTTTGGTTGTGAATAGTCTGTGAACTCTGTGAATTCCAATTTAATTCCATCTTTTTCAACCAATTCTTGGATTTTATCCCAACGCGCTTCTTCAGAACCGCTACGGTTAACTGTTGCGATTTTGACAACTGTTTCGTTGTCTGCTTTCTTTTCTGAATTTCCGCAAGCTGCAAGAGTCAAACCTGCGACTGTAGCAAGAGCTGCTACACCGAGCCATTTTTTAATTTTCATGATTCTATCTCCTTAAAAATAATACTGTAATAGTATCTCATACTTTATTTGATTTCGCAAATTGTTATTAGATAGGCAGACATATAGTTTAAAACTATATGTCTAAAAATTAGAAAATCATCCGCCCTTCTCAGACTGGATGATTTCATAAGACTATTTAATATCAGCTTCTGCTGGGAGGTAAATGTCTCCGAAGAATTGTTTAGATAATTTTTCAAGAGTTCCATCTTTGTAGAGTTCCTGGATACGTTTGTCTACAAATGATTTCAACTCATCTTGACCTTTAGCAAGAAGTGGGTAAACGTAAGGTTGTTGGTCGCTTGGAAGCTCAATCACTTTCAAGTTGTCCAAACCTTGGTTTTTGATAACTGTTTCAACACCGATTTTATCAAAAATCTTGTAGTCAAATTGACCATCGCTCAAACGAGACATGATTTGTTGGAAATCAGCCTTGGTGTAATTAAGAACCGTTGGATTATCTGCGTGTTGTTTGTTATAGTCTTCCAGTTGTTTAGCTGTTGTTGTTCCTTGAACGACTTCAGTAGATTTTCCACCAATATCATCGAGAGACTTAATACTGTTATCGTCTTTCTTTACAACGAGAACGTTAGGATTTTTAGCAGTTGGAGCTGCATAAAGGTATTTTTCAGCACGTTCTTTGGTGTAGCTGATGTTGTTCACAGCCATTTGGTAGCGATCAGCGTCAAGGCCCGCAAAGACACCTGACCACTCTGTCTTCTCAAACTTGACATCATATTTGTCAGAGTCTTTAAAGATAGCACGAACTACTTCAATCTCATAACCCGTCAACTCGCCATTTTCTTCGTAGTTAAATGGTTTTGGTGAAGCGTTGGTCGCTACGACAATTTCTTTCTTAGCAGATGTTGCTGCTTCGCTAGATGCGCTATCTTTCTTATCTCCACCTGAGCAAGCTGCTAGTACACCTGCGGCAACAAGTCCTAGAGCAGCAAGAGATGAATATTTGACGATTTTTTTCATGTCATTTCCTCCAAAATAGAATACTGTACTATCTTAACAGAAAATATTTTTTTTCGCCATTATATGATACCTATCTCGGTGATAGGTTTTCTTTATGACTGATTTAAAAGACCAAACGCAAGACTGCAATCAAGACCACTCCAAAAAGAACTGTGCCAACTAGATTGCGGTAGCGAAAGGATACCAATGCCGTTGGAAAGACTACCAAGAAGTCCAGCCACTTGATCTGAGGAAGGCTCCCAACCTTGCCTGTCACTACGCTTGAAAGAATCAAAGCAAAGATAATGGAAACTGGTAAGAACTTCAAAAATCGCTCAACGATTGCTGGCAATCCCTTGTACTTAACCAAGATGAAGGGAATCATACGGGGAATCCAAGTCACCAAGCCTGAGAAAATAACTGCTAATAAAAGATACTTACTGACCATCTAAGACCACCCCCATGGTACAACCTAACAAGGTCGCAAATAGAACAGCTAGTGACTGAGATACCACTGTCAAGAGCAAAAAGAAAGACACCGCAACAACTGCTAGGATCTTCAGCAGATTGCGAGCAGGAATCCGTCTTTGCATAATCTGGAACTGCGAAGCAAAAATCCCGATAAACATCCCCACGAGGGCAAAGTCCAGTCCAAAGATTTCTGGATTTGGCAGTAAACCACCTAGAGCCGTTCCGACTACTGTCCCCACAAACCATGCTACATAGCTGTTGAGATTGTTCCCATGCATCCACATAGGATTAACCTTGTCTGTATGGGCTAATTCTCCCATCAAAACCCCGTAAGTCTCATCTGTCAAGAGACTAGACATACCGATATTTTGCCAGAGACTAGTATGACGGAAATAAGTCGACGCATGCAGACTCAACAAGAAGAGGCGCAAGTTGATCAAAAAGACCGTCATGGCAATGGCCGCCACAGGCGCTTGTACCGCAATCAATGCCAGCATGGCAAACTGGGCACTCCCAGCATAAACAAAGAGGCTCATCAAACCCATCTCAACAGGTGTTACATAGGGTGCACCAATAATCCCACAGGCCAGTCCGATACTGACATAGCCAAGGGCAGTCGGCATAGCAGCCTGAACACCTTCCCAAAATCCTTTTTCTTTCATCCTTCTCCTCATATTCTCTCCAATTG
>CAUVUZ010000076.1:0-6068 GCA_963555095.1 uncultured Streptococcus sp.
TGCCACCGAAACCACCAAGAGCTCCCATGACACCCGCACGCTCCGTGCGAGCCACGTGCTTTTTGATCCGCTCAACAACTTCATAACCCGCTTCAACATCTACACCCGACTGGGCGTACGCATTTTTATTTGCCATTTTATTTTTCCTTTTCTTTGAGAAGATTGCGACGTATTTTTAGATAAACAATTATTTTATCTAAAAATACTAGTCAGGGCTCTAGCTTTGGTCCCATAGGGCAAAGCGTCTACTGACAAATGCTTTAGCTTTTAGTCAGTAGCGAGACGTGGCGCATAAGCATTTTTATTTGTCATCTTTTTTCCTCTTCCTTTCCTTTAATGGAGAGGCTTCATCCGCCTATTTGTAAAAACTGGTCTTTTCTTCCAAACTTCTACGATAATCTTCCTCATAGTCATAAAGAGGTGTTGGATAATCGCCGTCAAAGTAAGCGACACAGAGACCACCATTCGGCGCATCTGTTTCAATACCAATCGAATCAATCAAGCCATCAATCGAAAGATAGGTCAGACTATCCGCACCAATGATTTGGCGAGTCTCTTCGACCGTATGATTGGCCGCAATCAACTCCTGACGCGTCTGGATATCAATCCCGTAAAAGCATGGATAAGCTAGTGCAGGACTTCCAATAGCAACGTGAACCTCGGACGCACCAGCTTCTTTCAAAAGCTGAACGATACGGCGGGAGGTTGTCCCGCGAACAATGGAATCATCAATCATGACCACACGTTTGCCTTTGACAACACCCGAAACGGCAGACAGTTTCATCCGTACCCCTTGCTCCCGCAATTCTTGAGTCGGTTGGATAAAGGTACGTTGCGTGTATTGGTTTTTGATGAGACCCATTTCATTTGGCAGACCAGACTCCTCCGCAAATCCCATAGCTGCGCTGAGTGAGGAATTTGGCACACCGACCACGATATCCGCTTCGTGCTTGAACTCACGCGCCAATTGAGCCCCCATACGTTTGCGAGCTGTATGGACATTGACACCGTGGATATTAGAATCAGGGCGAGCAAAATAGATATACTCCATAGAGCAAATCGCCAACTGTGTATCATCTGTATAGCGATCATACTGGATGCCCTTATCATCAATGATCACAATCTCTCCAGGCTTCAAATCTCGAATCCACTCAGCACCAATAACTTCAAAAGCACAGGTTTCGGAGGAAACCACTACCGCTCCGTTGGTCATTTTCCCAATCGAAAGCGGACGGAAGCCATTAGGGTCAAGCGCCGCAATCAACTTGTCCTCAAAAAGCAGGATATAAGCAAATCCACCTTTGACAAGGCTGAGCGCCTCTTTGATTTTGCCCATCAAGTTCGGATTGTGACTCCGACGAATGAGGTGTGCCAAAATTTCCGAGTCCGAAGTTGAACTGAAAATTGCTCCTCTTTGTTCCAATTCTTTCTTGAGCGATTCGGCATTGGTCAAGTTTCCGTTATGAGCAAGTCCAAACTGCATATCATGAAAGCGAAAGAGGAAGGGCTGGATGTTATCAACAGAAGCTTCACCAGCAGTCGCATAACGAACATGCCCAATCGCGCTCGTTCCAGTCAGTTTATCCAAATTAGCTGGGTTTCTGAACACTTCTGATAAGAGCCCCATATCGCGATGGCGCTTCAATTGTCCTTGGTCATTGGAGAGGATTCCTGCCCCTTCCTGACCACGGTGCTGAAGACTATGGAGCCCAAAATAGGCCATTTTCGCAGCATCTGGATGTCCCCAGATACCGAAAACACCACATTCTTCATTAAGAGATTTTACTTCGTATGTCATTTTTTATACCTTTTATTTCCCTGTGAAATAACGTACAGCCGACGCAAACAGGTGCTGGTCTTTATTCCCTGGAATATTTTGGAAAAGACCTTCTTCATAACGTTCTGAGTGTCCCATTTTACCGATGATTTGGCCGTTCTTGCTGGTAATTCCTTCGATGGCATTTACAGAACCATTCGGATTGTACTTAGAGTCCATACTTGGTTTGCCTTCAAAGTCAACGTATTGGCTAAAGATTTGACCATTGTCACGGAGCTCTGCAAATTCCTCAGCTGTCACGACAAACTTCCCTTCACCGTGCGAAACAGGAATAGCGTGGATATCGCCCACTTGCACACCAGCCAACCATGGTGAGTTGGTATTGGCAATTCGCGTTTCTACCATCTTAGCTACGTGCTGGTTGGCATCATTGTAGAAGAGGGTTGGACTAGTGCTACTTGCATCTTCAAAGTTACCATATGGAAGAAGACCTGATTTGACGAGGGCTTGGAATCCATTACAGATACCGATAATCAAGCCACCACGAGCGATAAAGCTATCAATCGCTGCACGCACTTTTTCATTAAGAAGGATATTGACAATAAACTTAGCTGACCCATCCGGTTCATCCGCAGCGGAGAATCCGCCTGCAAAGAAGAGAATGTTTGCCTTGCCGATATTGTCAACCATGGTTTCAACTGACTTGACAATGGCTTCTTCATTCAAGGTCACGAATGGCACCAAGTTAACCTCTGCACCTTCTTTTTCGAAGGCCTTGGCTGAGTCATATTCTGAGTTGGTTCCTGGGAAGACTGGGATGTAAACCACCGGTTTTTCAATGGTTTCTTTGGCTTTGATGACTGCGTCAGAAGCGACAGCTGGAACTTCGTCCAATTCTTTAGCTTGGGCAAATTCAGTAGGGTAAACTTCTTCCAGTTTCCCTTGGAAGGCACTGTCAAGTTTGTGTCCATCTAGCTTCACACCGTTGACAGTCAGTGTGAAGTCTGCTGTCGTTTGACCGATTTTCTCCACTCCAGCGATTTCTTCAGGAGATGTGAAGACAAATCCGCCCAATTGTGCTGTCAAAGCTGTCTCAAGCTCAGGCAAGGTCACCTCTGCACCGATATGGTTCCCAAAGGTAGCAAGAGCCAAGCTTTCAACGATACCACCATATTTAACAGCTGATGCAGATGTTACTTTGTGTTCAGCTTGGATGGCTTCAAATTGAGCAAAGTTAGACTTAATCAAGTCAAAATTAATCTCTGCAGAGAGGGCTTGGCCTGGGATGTAATAGATGTTTTCACCAGCAGATTTGAACTCAGGAGAAAGCACCTTACGGCTATCCGCCGTCGTCACCCCAAAGGCAACCAAGGTTGGTGGTACGGTTAATTCCTCAAAGGTACCAGACATAGAGTCCTTACCACCGATAGATGGCAAGCCAAGCTGGATTTGTGCTTCGATAGAGCCTAGAAGGACGGCTACTGGCTGACCGAAACGCTCTGCTTGCTTGTCCATGCGCTCGAAATATTCTTGGTATGAGAAACGAGCCTTAGACCAGTTTGCACCAGCAGCAACCAAACGAGCGGTTGCTTCGATAACCGCATAGGCAGCACCGTGGTATGGAGACCATTCTGCCACATAAGGGTTGAAACCTTGTGCCATGACAGACGCAGTATGCGTCACACCGTGCTGAACTGGTAATTTCTGCACAGAAGCTTCAGTTGGTGTGAGTTGGTAGCGACCACCAAGTGGGTGATTGACCGTTGAACGACCGACCGAACAGTCAAAGATAGTCTGCAAGCCTTTTTGACTCGCATGGTTGAGATCAGACAGAACCGCAAGAGTATCTGCTTCAAGTGTGTTAGTACTTGTTGTGCGCTCTTCTGGAAGGTTGACATCTTTGTCCACAACCTTGGCATCAACGACTACGCGCACACCGTTTGTATCAAGGAAACGACGTTCCAAGTCGACAATCGTCTCGCCATTCCAGTTCATGACAAGATTTGGTTTTTCAGTCACTGTTGCCACAACAACAGCGTCAATATTTTCTTTATTACATTCCGCAACGAAGGCATCTACGTCTTCAGGACGCACCACCACAGCCATCCGTTCTTGTGATTCAGAGATGGCAATTTCTGTACCATTCAAGCCTTGGTATTTAAGAGGAACCTTATTAAGGTCGATTTCAAGACCGTCTGCCAATTCACCGATAGCTACACAGACACCACCAGCACCAAAGTCGTTGGATTTCTTGATAAGACGAGTCACATCTCCATTACGGAAAAGACGTTGAATCTTGCGTTCTTCGATGGCATTCCCTTTTTGAACCTCAGCACCAGCAGTCTCTACAGACTCAACTGTTTGAACCTTAGAAGACCCTGTCGCACCACCGACACCATCACGTCCCGTCTTACCACCAAGGAGGATAATCACATCGCCCGCTTCAGGTTTTTCACGGACAACATTGCCCTTAGGAGCAGCACCAACAACGGCACCTAGCTCCATACGTTTAGCTACAAAGCCTGGGTGGAAATATTCACGAACGTAAGTTGTCGCAAGCCCAATCTGATTCCCGTAAGAAGAATAACCATGAGCCGCTGTCTTAGAAATGACTTGTTGTGGCAATTTACCAGCACGCGTTTCCGAAATCGGAGCTGTAATATCACCAGCGCCTGAGATACGCATAGCTTGGTAAACGTATGAACGGCCTGACAACGGGTCACGAATGGCGCCACCGATACAAGTAGCCGCTCCACCAAATGGTTCAATTTCCGTTGGGTGGTTGTGGGTTTCGTTTTTGAACATAAGGAGCCAAGGTTCCTTGACACCATCAACGTCTACTTCAATTTCAACCGAGCAAGCATTAATTTCGTCTGACACTTCCATGTCGTTCAAACGTCCATTAGCACGCTCATAACGACCGAAAATAGTCGCCATATCCATTAAGGTTTGTGGTTTCTCCGAACGCCCCAACTCATCACGCATGGCAATATACTTGTCATAAGTCGCTTGCAATTGCTTTTGGAATTGAGAAGCTGAGAAATCAATCTGTTTCAACTCTGTCTCAAAAGTCGTGTGACGGCAGTGGTCAGACCAGTAAGTATCCAAAACTTTGAGCTCTGTCTCAGTTGGCACGCGCCCGATTGACTTGAAGTAGTCTTGGATAAAGAGCAAATCATCCACTTCCATGGCCATCCCTTGCTCGGCCTTGTAGCGAGCAAAGTCTTCTGCCCTATAGCTTTCAAAGAAAGTCAATTTTGGAATGGTCTTGTCTGACTCTGAAAATTCCTGCTTGGCAATACCTGTCGTGATGTCCTTGAAACGAGAATCAACTGGATTGAGCAGGTAGTTCTTGACCGCTTCCAACTCAGCAGCATCAATATCTTTATTAACCAAGTAAAGTTGAGCCGTATTAACCGTTACATCACTTGAGCTACCAAGCAAAAGCAAGGCTTCCTGTGAAGAAGCTGCACGCTGGTCAAACTGTCCTGGCAAACTTTCAATGGCAAAGAATGCATAATTGACAAGATCAGCCTGCACAGCCGCTTCATCCAAGACATGGTCTGTCACCTGCTCAGAGAAGATATGCTTCTCGGCAGGCGCAAACAAGTTCTCTGCCAAGTCAAAGACATCATAAACCTGCACGATGCGAATACTTTTCAAAGTTGACAATCCCAAATTGTGCTGGAGCTCTCTCACCAAACTCTCTGACTTAACCTGAAAATCAGCCTTTTTTTCAACAAAAATACGTTTATTCATCAATTCTTATTCCTTTATTTCAGCTCTTGCAATATTCCCAAACGAACTTGAGAGTCTTGCAAACAGATTATTTCAATTCCTGCAACTTTTCCCAGACAATCTCGTAAACGTCTGTCAGTTCACCTAGACCCCGATGGAGTGTAAAGGTCTGGGGGACCTTTACAGCCTGAGTCCTTACATCTGAAAGACGAAGGTTTTCCGTTAATAACAGCTTATTTCAAAGCCTGCAATTTCTCCCAAACAATCTCGTAAACGTCAGTCAATTCACCTAGTCCTCTACGGAAAACATCCTTATCCATGTGGTTGCCATCTGCATCCCACAAACGGCAGTTATCTGGTGAAAACTCGTCTGCCAAGATAATCTTGCCATCCTTGTCAAAACCAAACTCTAACTTAAAGTCAATCAATTTAAGGCCAATCTCAGCAAACCAAGCTTTCAAGAGCTCATTGATACGACGGGTTTCTTCTTTCAAGTAGGCAATCTGCTGGTCATCCGCAATTTTAAGGAATTTCACATGCTCGTCATTGATAA
>CAUVUZ010000077.1:0-5966 GCA_963555095.1 uncultured Streptococcus sp.
ACAAATTCCAGCGCTTTGTCCTCGACCTACAACTACTCCCTTGGTACTTCCTCAATTGGATTACTTTTGGAATTGCTAGTTTTTCAATCCTTCCCTATATCCAAAACAATCACATCTTCTTTTACAGAGCCCTACTAGCCCGTAAACGTCGAAATGGATAAGAGCATACAAAAACCAGCGTCTTTCAGGACGCTGGTTTTCTTATTTCAAAAGTAACATACTCAGCAGAGTCAAAATAGCAGGCCCACCTTGCTTCAGAAGAATCTTCTTGTCTGCTGTCAGAGAACCGTAGGTCGCTACACCAAGCACAAATAAAACAAAGATGGTCACAATTTCCAAACTTTGTGAGAAATAAATCCCGTACAAGAGAAAGACACCTATCAAAGCATTATAAATTCCTTGATTTTTAAATAATGAGCTCACTGAAGGACGAGCCAGTTCTTCCTTATTCATGTTAAACACTCGACTAGTAGTGTCTGATTGCGTAGCCACACTTTCCAAATAAAAAATGTAAAAATGCTCCAAGGCAACGATAGTTGCTAAAATAGTAGTAATGATTGACATCGTTTTCTCCTTAAAATTCTATTTTTTCTAGACCTGACACTAGTTTCTTCAGTAAAGTTGTTAGCTCTTTCTGCTCGGCTGTCGATAAGATGCTCTCCATCTGTTCCTTCACTCGCAAATGATGTTTAGGCGGACTGACTAAGAGTTGATTCTTGGCTTCTTGGGTTAATTCAACTAAGACTTCTCGCTGATTGGCCGGATTACGCTTGCGACTGACATAGCCCTCTGACTCTAGTATCTTAAAATGACGGGTCAAGGCCGCCTGGTCGATTTGCAACTTCTCCTGAACGGCAATCTGGTTGCAGGGTGACTGCTGCAGTAAAAACTGCAAGATTTGATAGCGGGTCAAACTAATTCCCAATTGTTTCTCAAAAAGTTGAGTGGTCATCTGATCTGTTAAATGGAGCTGGTACAGTAAGTCGTTAATTTTTTTCATTTCTACCTCCTTGCGTACACTTGATTTATCAACTATTGACTTATCAAGTATATTACAGAAAGATTAAAAACGCAACTATTTTGCTTACTCACGAAAAATAGCCTCTTGGTTTCAATCCCAAAAGGCTATTATTTCTATATTCTAGATAAAATCCAGCACTAACCTACCAAATCTGTTCGAAGGATTTCTCCCTCTTTATCAATGATAACTTCGATGGCATGGCCTGCAAAAATTTCCTCGCTATCATCATAGTAGAGGGTCAATTCCCCGTCTTCGTTGATCGATAGTTCACTCAAGGAAAGAGAGTTGGTAAAATACTCTTCTGTTAACTCCACATCATTTTCATCTGAATCTATCCAGTCTTGAGCTGTTTCCCACAGTTCTTTGACAATATAGTCTTTAATCCGAGTATCTTGAACTTGGAAAGTTCCCATAAATTTCTTTAGATCATCAAAAGAACTTGGAGGGAGACTTTCATCTGCACTCGCAGCAAAGATAGCATGAATCTTACCACCCTCGTAAGTGATAAATCCTTCAAACCAAGAATAGGCTCTGTTTAAGGTGAATTCGCCAATATCGTCTTGAATGATGACCGGTTTTTGATAGGTTTCAATCAAGGTCTCTAACCTAGAGTCTGAGGATTGGTCATCTAGGTATTCCAGCAAGTGGTAGCAGTTATTAGCTACTTCTGACATATATGGCTCTAACTCCATGAAGGGGCGTTTTTGACATTTGATATGATGAATTTTGTAGGGTTCAAAACTAAAGCCCCATCTCTTTTCTTCAAATTCCTCAGGAGTCAATACCCATTCCAAACGTCCCTCACGTTCAGAGAATTCCTGGGTTGCAACATTGACACTAGCTTTAAAATGAACGGACGGCATTTTACAACCATCTTTTAAAGAAGCGGCCCCAGTTACATTTTGGAGGGTAAAAATCAAGAATTCGACAATTTCACCACAAAATTCCTCTTCAAAATCATCTCTTGTTTTCTCAAATGGAGTTTTTAATCGATTTGTCATTCACTTCATCCTTTCTCTCTATGCTTAAAAGCGTTAGTATAGTTTTGTATTCGCTTACATTTTAACATGTTTTAGATTTTATTTCACTTATCAATACTATTTTACACAAAAAGAAGCTACACTTTTAAATGTATAGCTTCTTATTATTCTTAATTCATTGAAACGTGAACGTGGTCATAGTGGTTTTCGGTTACGCTACCACGGTCTGGCATTGGATTCCAAGTGTAGGCTGGTCCATATTTACTATCGTATGGAGCGTAGAAACGTTGTTTCCAGATGATGTAGTTGATACCACGGCTAGCCATATTTTGAACCGCGTATTCCGCGATTTGATCACCAAGTGCTGAACTCACTGGGACCATAAAGTCGATGGCCAATCCTTTACCATGGTCTCCACTGTCACCAGGACGGTAGCCGCTAAAGGATGTAATTCCAAACAAATTGGCAATTTCTTCTTTAAAGGCTGCAGTTTGTGGTTGTAGACCAGCATTCTCAGACTTGGTTACAGCAAGTCCTGCATAATCAGGAGCCGCTGGAGCCGAATAAGTTCTTGAAGGAGTTTGGCTTTGCTCTGCTTGATAAGTCGAAGTTGCAGTGTCAGAAGTTGCTGTTGTTTCTTCTGTTGCACTTGTTCCTCTTGCATCAGCAGACGTTTCTGTCGCTGGCGCAGCTGCTACTGGTGCTTCTGCTGGAGTTGTTGCTACCGTTTCTTCGGCAGCTGGAGTCGCCACTTGTGGAGCTTCTTCAACTGGACTAGTTGTTTCTGCTACTGGTGCTTCCGCTGGAGTCGTTTCAGCTGTTTCTTCAGCTACAGGTGTTTCTGTAGATGGTGTCTCCTCAGCAACTGTTGCTGTCTCAGAAACTTCTGAACTTGATGCCACTTCTGTTGGTTTTTCAGTCTCTGTTACAGTTGGAGCATCCTCAATCGGTTGAGAAAGGTCTTCTACTTGAACTGTTTTTGCATCGACTGTCACTTGATTTTTCGTCAAATCAGCTGTCGCAGTTGTCACTTCTTCACTAGCATCTGCTTGAGGAGTTTGGATTTCAACTTCCGTTACCTCTTCTTCCTCATTGACAGTTGTAGTGAGGACAGTATCTGGGAAAATCAAGTCCATATTGGTGATTTTGTTCAAATTAGCAAGAACTGTGACATCTACACCCAAGGCTTCTGCAATGGTGCTCAAGGTATCACCATACTGAACTGTATAGCTGTTTTTATTTTCGCTTTTAGTCACATCGTTTTTAATTTGCTCAACGCTACGAGCAGTCCAAAGGATTTCCTCTGCTTGAGTTGCCAAAACCGGGGCAAGAGACAAGGCTACTGTTGAGGCTAAAATAATTCTTTTCTTCATTCGTTCCTATTCCTTTCAAATGAGTACCCGTCTATCATAACACAAAAAAAGCAGAAAAAAAGCCCTCTCGGGCCTATTTAATAGAACTGTCTATTCCTTGTAACAAACTCGATTACTTGAAATAGTTTGTTAGCTTTCTGTCACGCGACTGACACAATTTTTTTATTGCTCAGCACCAAAAATGTGGGGAATATCTGCCAGTGCTTGAATCCTCTGATTCCCTTCATAAGACGACTCTAAAAAGTTGATGCTTTGAAGGTCACTATTCTGGGCAAATTCCACATCCAAAGTCCGGTCTCCTATATAGTAGGTGTTCTCAGAATCCAACTCATACTTGTCTAGCAGATAGGTCGCCGCTTCTGGACTGGGCTTGCGCGCAAAGCCACTCTGATTAGTTAGAATTTCTGTAAAATAACATTCCAATCCCAAGTCTCTTAGAATAGTAAAAGCATTGTCCCCCTTATGAGTATAGACAAACTGCTGAATCTCTGCTTCGTCTGCCCAAGCTAGCACTTCACGCGCACCTGGCATCAAAACTACCTGAGCATTCTTCTCAGACAGACTCTGGGCACGCACCTGATTGAGCACTTCCGCATCCAACTTTCGCTCTTCTGCCACCTGCTCCAGCAAATCCTGCACAGAAAACTTGAGGATAAACTCTCTCACTTTCTCCTTATCATAAGGAATAGCAAACTGACCAAAAGTCTCCTCAATCCCTGATAAAATCGCTTCGTAAGAGTCCAATAAAGTCCCGTCTAAATCCCAAATAAAAGCTGTTTCTTTCATCTCCTATCCTTTCAAGCTCATATAACGCTGGTAACGGTAACGTAGAAATAACCAGCGAAAACCATTATCCAAAAGTGTCCCTGCCCAAATACCTGGTAAGCCCCAACCAAGCACAAGCCCCATCAAATAAGCTGTCCCTATACGGATACACCACATCCCGATACTTGTTGCATAAAAGGGGAGGCGAGCATTTCCCAAGCCCTGCCAAACTGCCGTATAGATGACTGTCCCTGTCGCCATAGGAGTTCCTAGTAGAGAGAACAGTGCCACCAAAACGCTCGCTTCGACTGCTACAGGATCGGTCGTATAGAGATGAGTCAGTGGTGTCCCTAAGGCATAGATACTGAGAGTTAAGGGCAACATGAGAAACAGAGAAAGCCAAAAGGTTTGCTTGCTCAAATCATCTACTCTTTCCCAGTTATCCTCTCCAACTGCTCGAGCTACCTGCATGACCGTCGCTGTAGCCACGCCAAAGGCAGGCATATAGTTAAACTGGGTCAAAACTTCTCCGACTGCATTTCCCGCTACTGCCTCCGTCCCAAAAGAGACGACCAAGGCAATGATAACGACATCTCCAGCCCGCATCATGAGGCGTTCTCCTGCCGCTGGCAAAGCCAAGGTCAATAGTTCTTTATCTAAAGCAAAAGTCGGTTTCTCAAAAGGTAGCTTTAATTGCGACCATAAAATCACAAGGCCGACCAAGCGAGACAAGATGGTCCCCCAAGCAACACCCGCTATCCCCATATCAAGGATAAAAATAGCTAGACTTGAAAAAAGAATATTCAAGGCATTGGATAAAAGACTAACATAGAGGGGCAGACGCGGATTATGTGTTGCACGAATCAAGGCACCTAGACTCGTCATCAAGCCCAAGAGAACAATCGATCCGCCTACTAAAGATAGGTAGAGTCCACCACTTTCGGCCACAGCCTGCTCAGTTCCCAAGAGTCCTATCATCTCTTGCCCAGCAAAGATGGATAAAGCACCTAAAAGAAAACTTAGTAGCAAGGTAATCTTCAGCGCTTCAGTCACGTGATAAACCAGCTTCGACTGATCTTTCTGCCCCAAACTTTTTGAAATAACGCTGGAAATAGCAGCTCCCAGAGCGATGAAAATCGCCTGATAAATCGTGATAATATTGCCAGCCACTGAAACACCCGAAATAGCTATCAATCCTAAATGAGCAACCAAATAACTGTCCACCATCCCCATGAGCATCTGCAAAAAGTTTTCGCCCATAGCTGGCAAGGCAATATTCAGAATGTCTTTATTTTTCTTAAACAATTCTTCCTCCTGATGAAAAGAAACTCAGTTGGTTTCCCAACCGAGTTTACTCTCTCTGTCTTAAAGTCCTAGATAAGCCTCCACTGCTGCTTGCATATCAGCAACCGCTACAGTTGTCTTGTGACGAACAGGAGCTGTCTCAAGTCCATCAACCGCTGGTGGCACTGCCACTCCTGAAATGTCATGTAATTGAGCCAAAGCTTCAAAGTCAGTTAAACCTGCTTTTCCTGTTGCAGCTTCTACTGCAACCACTGGGAACTTGTAGGGACTAGCTGTTGAAGCAATCACTGTCTTAGTCGCATCGCCAGTAGCAGCTTGGTATTTTCTATAAACTGCTGAGGCAACCGCCGTATGTGGATCCTCGATGTAGGCATCTGTTTGATAAACACGTTTAATTTCTGCCGCAGTTTCTTCCTCAGTCGCATATTCAGCTGCAAAGAGTTCCAGAATCGCTGCATCAAAGTCTGTCAATTCATATTGTCCTTGTGTACTCAAGGCATTCATGAGTTCAGCTGTCTTAAC
>CAUVUZ010000078.1:0-5959 GCA_963555095.1 uncultured Streptococcus sp.
TAGCAGGTGAAGGAGCAGACAAGGCTCAAGCTGCACTTACTGCAAACTCAGCAGCCGTTCCAGGATTGGTAGACTTCAATACTCCAGCAGTATTGGTGGCTCTTGCTGGTCTGGCTATTACCATCTTCTTTGTTGTTAAAGGCATCAAAGGTGGAATTATTCTTTCTATTTTAACAACGACTGTGCTTGCCATTGCTGTTGGTGTCGTGAAATTGTCAGGGATTGACTTCGCTAGCAACAATCTTTCATCAGCAGTTAATGACCTTGGGACTTTGTTTGGTGCCGCTCTGGGCTCAGAAGGTTTAGGATCTTTGATTTCAAACACTTCACGTTTACCAGAAACCTTGATGGCTATTCTTGCCTTCTCACTAACGGATATTTTTGATACAATTGGTACTCTTATCGGTACTGGTGAAAAAGTTGGTATCGTTGCGACAAGTGGTGAAAACCATGAGTCAGTTAAATTGGACAAGGCTCTTTACTCTGACTTGGTGGCGACTTCAGTAGGTGCCATTGCAGGTACTTCAAACGTTACGACTTATGTTGAGTCTGCGGCGGGTATCGGCGCTGGTGGACGTACTGGTTTGACAGCCCTAGTAGTTGCGATCTGTTTTGCTCTCTCTAGCTTCTTTAGCCCACTTCTAGCGATTGTTCCGACAGCTGCAACAGCGCCAATTTTGATCATCGTCGGAATCATGATGCTTTCTAACTTGAAAAACATTCCTTGGGATGATATGGCTGAAGCGGTTCCTGCCTTCTTCACATCTATCTTCATGGGATTCAGCTACTCAATCACTCAAGGGATCGCAGTTGGTTTCTTGACATACACTTTGACAAAGCTTGTCAAAGGTCAAGCCAAGGATGTGCACGTGATGATTTGGATTTTGGATGCCTTGTTTATCCTGAACTACATCAGCATGGCGCTATAAATGGTATAATAAAAAGGGGGGCCTCCCCTTTTTATTATAAGGAGGTATATCATGAAGAAAAAAAGTATCTGGCAAGAAATTCTGGATAGAGGAATATGGGTGTTGATTTTTTTAATAGGACTGGTATTATCCCAACTTCCCTTAATTTTATCTGCCCTTTTATCCGCTAGACAATTCCCGCTCCTCCAGTCAGGACTCTTAGTGGCTTTGCTGTCGGTCGCTATTCTAACTGTTTTTATCTTTAGTGCGCGAAAAACAGAGATTGCGACCTTCAATCTTTCTTTTTTCAAGGCAAAAGATCTGGCCCGCTTGGTTTTGAGTTATTTGGTTATTTTCACAAGTAACTTATTCGGATCTGCCTTGCTTCGTCTGATGAATGAATCTACGACCAGCAACCAAACAACTATTAATAATCTGGTTCAGAATAGCTCGCTGATTTCCAGTTTTTTCTTACTGGTTCTGATTGCTCCTATTTGTGAGGAAATATTGTGTCGTGGAATTATCCCTAAAAAGATCTTCCGTGGGAAGGAGAAGTTGGGTTATCTTGTAGGTGCAGTCGTCTTTGCCTTGCTCCACACACCGACCAATCTGCCTTCTCTCCTTATCTATGGAGGAATGTCGACAGTTTTAACTTGGACAGCCTACAGAACAGAACGTTTAGAGATGTCGATCTTGCTTCATATGATTGTCAATGGTATTGCCTTTTGTTTGCTGGCTTTACTGGTTTTGATTAGTCGAAATGTAGGCTTGCCTTTCTAGACCATTTCCTTACTTGGAAAAGATGAATGCGGGCGTATCCATCTTTTTCTTTTTATGGTAAAATAGAGAAATAATGTGGTGAAAAATCTTGAGGAGTGACCGTATGTCCAATAAAGCTAGTCAGGCAAAAACAGCCATTTGCGGAATTATCAATGTAACCCCAGATTCCTTTTCGGATGGTGGACAGTTTTTTGCTGTTGACCAGGCTCTCCAGCAAGCCCGTAAATTGATAGCTGAAGGTGCTAGCATGCTAGATATCGGTGGGGAATCGACTCGTCCTGGAAGTAGCTATGTAGAGATAGAAGAGGAAATCCAGCGTGTTGTTCCAGTCATCGAAGCTATCCGTGAGGAAAGTGATGTTCTCATTTCCATTGATACTTGGAAAAGTCAGGTGGCAGAGGCTGCTTTGGCTGCTGGTGCCAATCTGGTCAACGATATCACTGGTCTCTTGGGTGACGAAAAAATGGCTCATGTGGTTTCTAAGGCTGGTGCGCAAGTAGTCATCATGTTTAATCCAGTCATGGCGCGACCTCAGCACCCTAGTTCGCTCATATTTCCTCGTTTTGGATTTGGGGATCCTTTTACAAATGAAGACTTGGCGTACTTTGAACAACTACCAGTAGAAGATTTGATGACCGCGTTCTTTGACCGCGCTCTAGCAAGAGCAGAAGAAGCTGGGATTGCACAAGAAAATATCCTGCTGGATCCAGGGATTGGCTTTGGTCTGACCAAGAAAGAAAATCTACTCCTTCTACGTGATTTGGATAAACTGCATCAGAAAGGCTATCCAATCTTTCTTGGAGTTTCGCGTAAGCGATTTGTTATCAATATCCTGGAGGAAAATGGTTTTGAAGTTAATCCTGAGACAGAACTTGGTTTCCGCAATCGGGACACGGCTTCGGCTCATGTAACCAGTATCGCTGCGAGACAGGGTGTCGAAGTGGTGCGCGTGCATGATGTTGCCAGTCACAGGATGGCAGTTGAAATTGCCTCTGCTATTCGTCTAGCTGAAGATGCAGAAAATCTAGATTTAAAACAATATAAATAAGATGAACGAAATTGAAAACAATCAGTGGATTGCCCACTACCGGACCGACCAACCGCATTTCGGTTTGGAGCGAATGGCAGAACTCCTAGCTCTGCGAGGCAACCCCCATCTCAAACTCAAGGTCATCCATATCGGAGGGACCAATGGCAAGGGTTCAACCATTGCTTTTTTGAAAAAGATGCTGGAAAAGCTAGGTCTAAGAGTTGGTGTGTTCAGCTCGCCCTATCTCATTCATTATACAGACCAGATTAGCATCAATGGGGAATCTATCCCCGAGGCTAGACTAGAAGCCCTCATGGCGGACTATCAGTCTTTGCTTGAGGGGGAGAAGAGCGCTGTTTTACAAGGAACGACTGAGTTTGAGATTATCACAGCCATAGCTTATGATTATTTTGCCTCAGAGCAAGTAGATGTGGCCATCATGGAAGTCGGTATGGGTGGCCTTCTGGATAGTACCAATGTTTGCCAGCCAATTTTAACAGGAATTACGACTATTGGCTTGGACCATGTAGCCCTGCTTGGTGATACTATAGAGGCCATAGCAGAACAGAAGGCTGGTATTATCAAACAAGGCATTCCTTTGGTGACAGGTCGCATTGCTCCAGAAGCCTTGGCTGTTATTGACCGCATTGCGGAAGTGAAAAATGCGCCGAGAATTGCCTATGGGACAGATTATCAGGTCCGTCACCAAGAAAGTGTGGTGACGGGCGAGGTTTTTGACTATACAAGTCCTGTCAGACAAGGTCACTTCCAGACTGGTCTGCTGGGCTTGCATCAGATCGAGAATGCGGGGATGGCGCTTACTCTCCTAGATACTTATTGTCAGGAGACTGGGCGAGAATTAGCAAGTAATGACTTGGTCGCTCAAGCCATGGAGGAAACAAGTTGGCCTGGACGTTTGGAAGTTGTTTCTAGAGAGCCTTTGATGATTTTAGATGGGGCTCACAATCCTCATGCGATCAAGGCTTTATTAGCAACCTTGCAAGAACGATTTGCGGACTATCATAAGGAAATTCTCTTTACCTGTATCAAAACCAAGGCTTTGGAGGATATGTTGGATTTGCTAGAGACGGTGCCAAATAGTCAACTGACTCTGACTTATTTTGATGATAGTCGGGCGACGGATGAGAAAGTGATGCAAGAAGTTGCAGCTTCTCGAAAACTCAACTACCAAAGTTGGCAGGAGTTTTTAGATCAGAAAATGAAAGAAGATGAAGAGAAAAAAACAGTTAGGATTGTCACGGGTTCTTTGTATTTCTTGAGCCAGGTGAGAGCCTACCTAATGGAGAGGAATAACTAGAGAATGGATACACAAAAGATTGAAGCAGCTGTAAAAATGATTATCGAGGCAGTTGGCGAAGATGTTAACCGCGAGGGCTTGCAGGAGACACCTGCTCGTGTAGCCCGTATGTACCAAGAGATTTTTTCAGGTCTTGGTCAGACTGCGGAGGAACATTTGTCAAAATCCTTTGAGATTATTGATGACAATATGGTGGTGGAAAAGGATATCTTCTTCCACACCATGTGTGAACACCACTTCTTGCCCTTTTATGGGAGAGCACATATTGCCTACATTCCAGATGGCCGTGTGGCAGGCTTGTCCAAGTTAGCCCGTACGGTTGAAGTCTATGCTAAAAAACCACAGATTCAAGAACGATTGAATATCGAAGTGGCCGATGCCTTGATGGAGTATCTGGGGGCTAAGGGAGCCTTTGTTGTCATTGAGGCCGAGCATATGTGTATGAGCATGCGTGGTGTTCGCAAACCGGGCACTGCAACCTTGACGACAGTAGCTCGAGGTCTATTTGAGACCGATAAGGATCTACGAGATCAGGCTTATCGTTTAATGGGACTATAAAAAGAATCCGCTTTAAGCGGATTTTTCTAGAAAGGAGAAGTTATGGATCAACTGCAGATTAAAGATTTGGAAATATTTGCTTATCACGGACTCTTTCCAAGTGAAAAAGAGCTAGGGCAAAAGTTTGTCATTTCGGCGACCCTATCCTATGATATGACCAAGGCAGCGACAGACTTGGATTTGGCGGCTTCTATCCATTACGGCGAACTTTGTCAGCAGTGGACGACTTGGTTTCAGGAAACAACTGAGGACCTGATTGAAACGGTAGCCTATAAACTGGTAGAACATACCTTTGAGACCTATCCTCTTGTCCAAGAAATTAAGTTGGAACTAAAAAAACCTTGGGCTCCAGTACATTTACCGTTGGATACCTGCTCGGTGACCATTCACCGTCGTAAGCAGCGGGCCTTTATCGCTCTAGGAAGTAATATGGGGGACAAGCAAGCGAACTTGGAGCAAGCTATTGACAAACTACGAGCTCGAGGTATCCATATTCTAAAAGAGTCCAGTATCTTGACGACTGAGCCTTGGGGTGGTGTAGAGCAAGATAGTTTTGTCAATCAGGTGATTGAAGTAGAAACCTGGCTACCAGCACCAGTCTTGTTAGAAACATTATTAGCCATTGAGTCAGAAATGGGACGGGTTCGAGAAGTGCATTGGGGACCCCGCTTGATTGATTTGGACCTGCTTTTTGTAGAAGACCAAGTCATTTATACAGACGACCTCATCTTGCCTCATCCTTATATAGCAGAACGCCTCTTTGTCCTTGAGTCTCTGCAAGAACTAGCTCCCCATTTTATTCATCCAATCTTAAAACAACCGATACGCTACTTGTATCAAGAATTGAACAAATAGAAAAAACTCTAGTTACTCAGTATTTTGCGCCGAGAAGCTAGAGTTTTTAAAATAGGTCATTTTCTTCAGGAAGGAGGATGGTTTCTTTCCCGTCCATGTCTAAAACAAGAATCCGAGGAGGGTAAAGAGGGTCGAAGGGATGATTAAAATCAAAGTCGATACTAGTCGGCAGGTGCTGACTAGAAAAATGGAAGGTGATGGTCCCCTCGTTATTCAGTAGTTGAAATTCGAGTTCCTCTTCTAATTCAAATACGTTTTTCAAAAAATGATCGATAATAAACCATAAAGAATCGATAACATCGTCAGGCAAGCTGGTCACAACACCAAAACTAGCCGAACGTCTCTGAGTATTTGTAAAAGCCATAAACATTCCCTCCTTTTATTTTTCCTTATCATACAGCAAAACATTCCAAAAATCAAGAAATCGTACTCACTTTTTCAAAATGGGAATAGGTTGTGAAATTTTTTCAAAGTTTCTCTAAAAAATACTTGAAAGTGTTTACAATAAGT
>CAUVUZ010000079.1:0-5876 GCA_963555095.1 uncultured Streptococcus sp.
GTACAGAGGTTTCTAAGGGAGCTTCTGACATGATTCTTGCAGATGATAACTTTGCGACCATCATCGTCGCAGTTGAAGAAGGACGTAAGGTCTTCTCAAACATTCAAAAGACCATCCAGTACCTACTTTCTGCCAATACGGCTGAAGTATTAACCATCTTCTTATCAACCTTGTTTGGTTGGGATGTCTTACAGCCAGTTCATCTTTTGTGGATCAACTTGGTAACCGATACCTTCCCAGCTATCGCTCTTGGTGTTGAACCAGCTGAGCCAGGTGTTATGACCCACAAACCACGTGGACGTAAGTCAAGCTTCTTCTCAGGTGGGGTCATGAGTTCGATCATCTATCAAGGTGTACTCCAAGGGGCACTGGTCTTGACCGTTTATGGCCTTGCTCTTGCCTATCCAGTCCATGCAGGAGACAACCAAGCTATTCACGCAGATGCCCTTACCATGGCCTTTGCAACACTTGGTTTGATTCAGCTCTTCCATGCCTACAACGTTAAGTCTGTTTACCAGTCCATCTTGACAGTTGGACCATTCAAGTCTAAGACCTTCAACTGGTCTATCTTGGTATCCTTCATTCTTCTTATGGCGACCATTGTCGTAGAACCACTTGAAGGTATCTTCCACGTAACCAAACTAGACTTATCGCAATGGGCTATTGTTCTAGCTGGAAGCTTCTCAATGATTCTTATCGTAGAAATCGTTAAGTTTATTCAACGTAAGCTTGGTCTTGACAAGAACGCGATTTAAAAAGAAAGTCATCTTCGGATGACTTTTTTTGCATTTGAGGGAAAGGACTAGAAGTTACCTCCTTTTGTGCTATAATAAAGTAAAGTTGTAAGGAGCGTAAGAGAATGGAAAAGAAAATTGTCCGAGATGTCTTATTCTTGTCGCAGGTCTCGAAACCTGCAAGTCAAGAAGATCTTTATCTGGCTAAGGATTTGCAGGATACCCTGCTGGCTAATCGCGAGACCTGTGTCGGTCTGGCGGCTAACATGATTGGTGTGCAGAAGCGCGTGATTATCTTTAATCTTGGCCTAGTTCCCATGGTTATGTTTAACCCGATTCTTCTTTCCTATAAAGGACCTTACGAGACAGAGGAAGGTTGTTTGTCTTTGACTGGGGTGCGACCGACGACTCGTTATGAAACGATTACGGTTTCCTATCGCGATAATAAGTGGCAGGAACAGACTATTACGCTAACAGGTTTTCCAGCTCAGATATGCCAACATGAACTGGATCATTTGGAAGGACGAATTATTTAGGAGGAACTCAGATGAAACGCATACTCTTTGAACTTGTTTTTATCGCAACGACCTGGTATATCTTTTTACCACCACTTAATCTTACGAGTTGGGAATTTATCTTTTTCCTATGCGGACATTTGGTGGTGATGGGGATTTTGTTTAGTTTCCGAAAGGATACCAATCTCCTCAAGACGGTTCATGTACGTCATGGCAAGCCTGCTAACGAGCTCAATCTAGAAGGGTTCCATTTTAATAAATTAGGTGGAAGATTATTACTGGCGGCAGGCCTCATCTTTGCCCTTGCTGGCCTGGTTAGCCTAGTGACCTCTAGCTTTTTCCAAGCAAAAAACTATGCTAATGTGGTGTCTATCACAGAAAAAGACTTTAAAGATTTTCCTAAGAGTGATACCAGTAAGGTTCCAATTTTAGATCGGAGCACTGCAGAGAAGATTGGAGACCGTTATCTGGGCTCTCTGACGGATAAGGTATCCCAGTACGTAGCCGCAGATACCTATACGCAACTAACGGTTGATGGCAAACCCTATCGGGTGACCCCTCTGGAGTATGCGGATCCCATCAAATGGTTCAACAATCAAGCCAAGGGAATTGGCGAGTATATCAAGGTTGATATGGTGACAGGAAATGCGGAATTGGTAGATTTAAGAACACCGATGAAGTATTCAGACTCCGAGTATTTTAACCGTGACGTCAAACGTCATCTTCGAATCAAGTATCCGACCAAGATTTTTAAAACCCCATCTTTTGAGGTGGATGATGAAGGCAATCCTTTCTATGTAGCAACCGTTTATCAAAAACAGTTTGGTTTAGGAGTACCTCGCCCTTCATCTGTTATTATCTTGGATGCTACTAATGGAGAAACCAAGGAATACAGCTTGGATGAAGTGCCAGAATGGGTGGACCGTGTCTATCCAGCAGAAGAAACCATCCAGCAAATCAACTACAACGGCAAGTATAAAGACGGCTTCTGGAATGCCTTGATTTCTAAGAAAAACGTTACCCAAACGACA
Source organism: uncultured Streptococcus sp. (assembly GCA_963555095.1). Classification (GTDB taxonomy): domain Bacteria; phylum Bacillota; class Bacilli; order Lactobacillales; family Streptococcaceae; genus Streptococcus. The sequence goes on from CAUVUZ010000079.1 coordinate 2,281, forward strand.
GAAGGCTATAACTATCTTTCTATCGGAAATGACATTTATCTCTACACGGGGGTGACTTCAGCAAATGCTGACGAAAGTAATCTAGGATTTATCCTTGAAAATATGCGTACTGGTGAAATCACCAAGTACAATCTAGCTTCAGCAACCGAAGAATCTGCCCGTGCTTCTGCAGAGGGAGCAGTGCAAGAGAAGGCCTACAAGGCTACATTCCCTATTCTTGTCAATCTCAATGACAAGCCTCTCTATATCATGGGCTTGAAGGACAATGCAGGTCTGGTCAAGGAGTATGCTTTGGTTGATGCAGTGGAGTACCAAAACGTCATCGTAGCAGCTACGGTAGATGAACTCCTCAGCAAGTATGCCAATAAAAACGACCTCGAGCTGGATAATGAAACGGTAGAAAACATCAAGGGAGTGATTTCAGACCTTAAATCAGCTGTCATCAAGGGTGATACCGTCTACTTCTTTAAAGTTGATGGCAAGATTTATAAGGTCAAGGCTTCAGTGTCAGACGACCTTCCTTACCTCGAAAATGGGCAATCCTTCGAAGGTCAAGTTGGAAAAGATAACTATCTCAAAACATTTAAAGTCAAGTAAAAGAAACCTCGGTATGAACCGAGGTTTTTCAGATGAAATTCTTGGTCGTGATTGAAAAATATGCTACACTAACAATATGAAAATTTTAATCCCAACAGCCAAAGAAATGAACACAAACCTTCCTTGTACCGAACCGCTCCCCTTGAGGAAAGAAAGTCAGGCAGTCCTTGACTCACTGGCGCACTACTCAGCTAGTGAATTAGAGACCTTTTATAAGGTATCTGCTGAGAAAGCAGAGGAAGAGTACGCTCATATTCAAGCTTTAAAAGATCACAGGGCTAAGAACTATCCAGCCTTGAAACTCTTCGATGGTCTTATGTATCGCCACATCAAACGAGATGGCTTAACCGAGGCTGAACAAACCTATCTTGAAAATCATGTCCTGATTACCTCAGCTTTATACGGTGTTGTCCCCGCCTTGTCGCCCATGGCTCCTCACCGTTTGGACTTTCTGATGAAGTTAAAAGTTGCTGGTAAAACTCTAAAGAGTCATTGGAAGTCAGCCTACGATGAGGCACTTCAGGATGAGGACTTGATATTCTCACTCCTATCATCAGAGTTTGAAACTGTATTTTCTAAGGAAATCAGAGAAAAGATGGTGACCTTCAAATTTATGGAGGACAAGGCAGGTCAGTTGAAAATCCACTCAACCATCTCCAAAAAAGCGCGTGGTGCCTTTTTGACGGCCTTGATAGAAGGGCAAGTTCAAACAGTTGACCAAGCTCGTAAGCTCCGCTTTGCCGGCTTTGACTACCGACCTGATTTATCAGGTGACTTAGAACTCGTCTTTGTGAAACAAGCATAAAACCAGCTCGAATGAGCTGGTTTTTGCTGTATTAGTTGATAGCTGCAAGAAGGTCGTCCGCTTGTTTTGCAAGTGATGAAGCAGTTGATTCTTCTAACACCAATTTTCCATCTGCCCAAGCAGAGTCATTAACACGAGCAGCTGTAAAGTCACCAACGACTTGTGTACGGATAAATGGCAAGAGATCTTTGTAAATAGCAAAGAGTTGATCGTGACCGGCATTGGCTACAGATGAGACAGTAACAAACTTGTCTTGGAGGGCAGAAGCACCACGTGTATCAGACAAATCAATGGCACGAGAGAGCCAGTCAAGCAAGTTTTTCACTGTTCCAGGGATAGAGAAGTTGTAGACTGGAGAGAAGATCCAGATGGCATCCGCAGCAAGGATTGCTTCACGAGCAGCAGCTACAGCTGGATGAGTTGGAACTTCCAAATCTTGGCTGAAGAGAGGAACAGCTGAATAATCAAGATAGCTAACTTCCGCTTTTCCGGCAAGTGCTTTTTCAGCTTCGAGGGCCATTTGGTGGTTGAAAGAACCTTGGCGTAGTGAACCGACGATAAATAATACTTTTTTAGACATGATGTGTCTCCTTTAGTTTAAAATTCAAAGAGCGAGCCCTTTTGTTACCATCTATGTTACAACAAATGATACTAATTAGCAATAATTTTGCTCAGCTAAGTTTACTTGTTAGGGGTGGAAAAACTTAGTTCTGAGAAAGCAGTATTTGATAGACAGACAAATATTGTACTTAATTTCAAGGGGAAAATAATCTTAGAATGTTCCTGTCTTCACTTGTAATAAAGGAGGAGAGATGGTAAAATAGACGAGTGAAACTAAGACAGAAAAAAGCAAAAAATAAGCTACTTATACAATATGGAATCGGCATTTCTCTGGTACTGCTAGTCATGACGACTTCCTTTCTTTATCTGATATCACTCAGCATGAAACCCTATCAAGATGCTAGGGTTGAAGGAGAAAAACTGGCCAAGCAGTATGCAGAATTGGAAAAGGCAGATCAGGTTGATTTTTATAATGGACTAGAAGGTTATTACAGCATTTTAGGACATAATAAAAAGCAAGAGGCCATTGCCGTACTGATTGAAAAGAATGAACATAAGATTTACGTTTATCAGCTAGATAAGGGAATTTCTCAAGACAAGGCAGCGACGATTTCGAGGGAAAAAGGAGCTAGCGATATTGACAAAGTCACCTTTGGTCGCTATCAGGACAAGCCGATTTGGGAAGTTAAGTCAGGAAACCACTACTATCTGATAGATTTTGAAACTGGAGCAGTGATCCAATAAGGAGGGCATATGAAACTATCCAAGCGTGTACTAGAAATGGAAGAGAGTGTCACTCTAGCCAGTGATGCAAGAGCCAAAGCGTTAAAAGCTCAAGGAAAAGATGTTCTTTTCTTAACCTTGGGACAGCCAGATTTTCATACTCCTGAAAACATTCAGGATGCAGCGGTAGAAGCGATTCGAGATGGACGAGCTTCCTTTTATACAGTTGCTTCAGGGCTGCCCGAGTTAAAAGCTGCGGTTAATACCTACTTTGAACGCTATTATGGCTATTCTGTAGCAGCCAATGAGGTTACCTTTGCCACTGGTGCTAAGTTTTCTCTCTACACCTTCTTTATGGCCGTGGTCAATCCAGGTGATGAGGTCATCATCCCTACACCATACTGGGTCAGTTATGGAGACCAAGTCAAGATGGCAGAAGGTGTGCCAGTCTTTGTCCAGACCAAGGAAGACAATCACTTTAAAGTAACAGTAGAGCAGCTAGAAGCAGCTCGTACAGATAAGACCAAGGTCTTGGTTCTCAATTCGCCATCTAATCCGACCGGTATGATCTACTCTCGTGAGGAACTCTTGGCTATCGGAAATTGGGCTGTTGCGCATGATGTCCTCATCCTAGCAGATGATATCTACGGACGTCTGGTCTATAACGGAAATGAATTTGTTCCAATCTCTAGTCTGTCAGAAGCCATTCGCAAGCAAACCATCGTGATCAACGGTGTATCTAAGGCTTATGCCATGACTGGTTGGCGGGTAGGTTATGCTGTGGGAAATCCTGAAATTATCGCTGCTATGAGCAAAGTAACAGGACAAACAACCTCAAACCTGACTGCTGTATCACAATATGCTACCATTGAAGCCCTAACTGGACCACAAGACTCTGTCGAAACCATGC
>CAUVUZ010000080.1:0-5862 GCA_963555095.1 uncultured Streptococcus sp.
CCATTGCCTACTCAAGTGAGTCTAGCTATGCAGCTAACTTAGAAATGGCAACAAATGAGTACAAGCCAAGCAACCGTGTCGTTACTGAAGAAGAAGTGACTCGCGTCGAAACACCAGGTGTTAAATCCATCGATGAGGTGGCAGCCTTCCTCAACGTGCCAGAAGAACAAACAATCAAAACCCTCTTCTACATGGCAGATGGAGAGCTTGTTGCAGCCCTTCTAGTTGGAAATGACCAACTTAACGAAGTCAAGTTGAAAAACCACTTGGGTGCAGATTTCTTTGACGTTGCGAGCGAAGAAGAAGTAGCAAATGTTATCCCAGCTGGTTTTGGTTCACTTGGTCCAGTTGGTTTGCCAGAAAATGTGAAAATCATTGCAGACCGTAAGGTGCAAGATGTTCGCAATGCTGTTGTAGGGGCTAACGAAGATGGCTACCACTTGACGGGTGTGAATCCGGGTCGTGATTTTACTGCAGAATACGTGGATATCCGTGAAGTGCGTGAGGGTGAAATTTCACCAGACGGACAAGGTGTTCTTAACTTTGCCCGTGGTATCGAGATCGGTCATATTTTCAAACTCGGAACTCGTTATTCAGCAAGTATGGGTGCAGATGTTTTGGATGAAAATGGCCGTGCTGTACCAATCATCATGGGTTGTTACGGTATCGGTGTTAGCCGTCTTCTCTCAGCAGTTATGGAGCAACACGCTCGCCTCTTTGTCAACAAAACGCCTAAAGGTGAATACCGTTACGCTTGGGGAGTTAACTTCCCTAAAGAATTGGCACCATTTGATGTGCACTTGATCACTGTCAATGTCAAAGACGAAGAAGCGCAAGCCTTGACAGAAAAACTTGAGTCTAGCTTGATGGAAGCTGGTTACGAAGTCTTGACAGATGACCGTAACGAACGTGTCGGAGTGAAGTTTAGCGATAGCGACTTGATTGGGTTGCCAATCCGTATCACTGTTGGGAAGAAAGCAGCTGACGGTATTGTAGAAGTTAAAATCAAAGCGACTGGTGACACGATCGAAGTTCATGCAGACAACTTGCTCGAAACCCTTGAAATCCTAAGCAAGAAATAAAAACTATAATCAGAAGAAAAACAAGGCAAAAATGTAACTAGTTTTTACCTTGTTTTTTCTATATAATGGGAGTGAATAAAGACATAATCAAGTTAAGAGGTATAACAATGCTAAAATTTCCAAAAGATTTTGTTTGGGGTTCCTCCACTTCGGGACCACAGACAGAAGGACGAGTGCTTGGTGATGGTAAAGGAGATAATCTTTGGGATTATTGGTATCAGGTGGAACCCAATCGCTACTACAATGGGATTGGACCTGACAAAACATCGACTTTTTACGAAAACTGGGAAAAGGATATTGAGCTTCTAGTAGAAACAGGCCATACAGCCTTTCGCACTTCTATCCAGTGGTCACGTATTTTCCCGCAAGGTCGTGGAGAGGTCAATCCTCAAGGTGTGGCTTTCTATCGTCAGGTCTTTGAAGCGATTAAGGCTAAGGGAATCCATCTTTTAGTCAATCTCTATCACTTTGACCTGCCTTTTGCCCTTCAAGAAGATGGGGATGGTTGGGAAAATAAGGGCACTATTAAGGCCTACGAAGACTATGCGCGTTTCTGTTTTAAGACCTATGGTGACTTGGTAGATCAGTGGATTACCTTTAACGAGCCCATCGTTCCTGTGGAGTTTGGTTATTTCTATGATGCCCACTATCCTCATAAGGTAGATGCAAAAGCGGCTGTTAAGGTAGCCTATCACACACAACTGGCTAGTAGTCTTGCGGTTAAGGCCTGTCATGAGATTTTGCCTGATTCCAAGATTGGAATTGTTCTTAACTTAACGCCAGCTTATCCACGTAGCCAGCACCCTGCAGATGTCAAGGCTGCGCGCATTGCGGATCTCTTTCAAGCCCAATCTTTCCTAGATCCATCTGTCTTGGGGACTTATCCAAAAGAATTAGTGGAAATTTTAGCTGAGCATGATTTACTGCCAGATTCTACAGTAGAAGAGTTGGAACTGATTCGTGAACATACAGTGGACTTTCTTGGAGTCAACTACTACCAGCCTCTTCGCGTCATGGCCCCACGTTTTTACAAGCATCCAGACAGTCCCCTCTTGCCTGAACATTTCTATGAGCCTTATGTCATGCCAGGCCGTAAAATCAATCCCCACCGTGGTTGGGAAATTTACGAGCAAGGGATTTATGATATCGCCCAAAATATCAAGGAAAACTATGGCAATATCGAGTGGATGCTGACAGAGAATGGCATGGGAGTTGAAGGTGAAGATAAATTCCGTGAGAATGGCATGATTCAAGACGACTATCGTATCGACTTTGTCAAAGGGCATTTGCGTGAACTCCATCGTGCCATCGAAGATGGTGCTAACTGTAAAGGTTACTTAATCTGGACCTTTATTGACTGCTGGTCATGGCTCAACAGCTATAAAAATCGTTATGGTTTGATTGAACTTGACTTGAAAACACAGGAACGTCGCCTGAAGAACTCAGGCCATTGGTTCAAAGAACTCAGCGACCATAATGGATTTTAAGAATGAAAAGAGTGAGATGCCAAGTGAGATGTCATCTCACTTTTTAATATGTGACTACGGATCAGTATAGTTTTATCTACTACAAGTATGATAAAACCTTTCCATCTAAATCGCAAGGAAAATGGTACTAGCTATATATTTTCTTTAATTATGGTAAAATAGTAAGAGAATAATGTGAGGAAAATGAATGTCAAGTAAGTTTGAAATTTTAATGAATCAACTAGGAATCTCTGATCAACTGAAACAGGATCCTGCTCTCGTTGATGCAAGCATTGAGCGTGTTGTGGTTCATAAAATTAGTAAGGTATGGGAATTTCATTTTGTATTTTCTAAAATTTTACCTATCGAAATTTTTCTAGAGTTAAAGAAGGGGTTGAGTGAGGAATTTTCTAAGACAGGCAATCAAGCTGTTTTTGAAATCAAGGCTCTTTCTCAAGAATTTTCTAATGAACTCTTGCAGGCTTACTATAAGGAGGCTTTTTCTGAAGGTCCGTGTGCTAGCCAAGGATTTAAGTCTCTTTATCAGAATCTGCAAGTTCGTGCGGAGGGAAATCAGCTCTATATTGAAGGTTCTGAGGCGATTGATAAGGAACACTTTAAGAAGAATCATCTTCCTAATCTAGCAAAGCAACTTGAAAAGTTTGGTTTCCCAGCTTTTGTTTGCCAGATAGAAAAGAATGATGCCCTTACACAAGAGCAGGAGGAAGCTTTCCATACGGAGAATGAGCAGATCGTTCAAGCTGCCAATGAAGAGGCTTTACGTGCTATGGAACAACTGGAACAAATGGCCCCTCCTCCAGTAGAAGAGAAGTCAGTCTTTGATTTTCAGGCTAAAAAGGCTGCGGCCAAGCCAAAACTAGATAAGGCAGAAGTTACCCAGATGATCGATGTGACAACTGAGGAAAATCGTTTGGTCTTTGAAGGGGTAGTCTTTGATGTCGAGCATAAAGTGACCAGAACGGGTCGTGTTTTGATCAACTTTAAAATGACGGACTATAGTTCAAGCTTCTCTATGCAAAAATGGGTTAAAAATGAGGAAGAGGCTCAAAAATTTGATTTAATCAAGAAAAATTCTTGGCTTCGTGTTCGTGGGAATGTAGAGATGAATAACTTTACACGCGATTTGACAATGAATGTGCAGGATGTGCAGGAAGTTGTTCACTATGAGCGGAAGGATTTGATGCCAGAAGGTGAGCGTCGGGTTGAGTTTCATGCTCATACTAATATGTCGACTATGGATGCTCTACCAGAGGTAGAGGAGATCGTTGCAACAGCTGCTAAGTGGGGGCACAAGGCGGTTGCCATCACCGACCATGGAAATGTTCAATCCTTCCCACATGGCTACAAGGCAGCTAAGAAAGCTGGAATCCAGCTGATCTATGGAATGGAAGCCAATATCGTGGAGGACCGTGTCCCTATCGTTTACAACGAAGTGGAGATGGGCTTGTCAGAAGCGACCTATGTGGTCTTTGACGTGGAAACGACGGGACTTTCAGCTATCTATAATGATTTGATTCAGGTTGCGGCCTCTAAGATGTATAAGGGAAATGTTATTGCCGAATTTGATGAATTTATCAATCCTGGATATCCCTTGTCAGCCTTTACTACTGAGTTAACAGGTATTACAGATGATCATGTTAAAAATGCCAAACCACTGGAACAAGTTTTACAAGAATTCCAAGAGTTTTGCAAGGATACAGTTTTAGTTGCTCACAATGCCACCTTTGACGTTGGCTTTATGAATGCCAACTATGAGCGTCATGGTCTGCCTAAGGTTAGCCAGCCAGTCATCGATACGCTGGAGTTTGCTAGAAATCTCTATCCTGAGTATAAACGTCATGGTTTGGGACCTTTGACTAAGCGTTTTGGTGTAGCACTTGAACACCACCACATGGCCAACTACGATGCGGAAGCTACTGGTCGTCTGCTTTTCATCTTTATCAAAGAGGTAGCAGAAAAACATGGTGTGACCGATCTGGCTAGACTCAACATTGATTTGATTAGTCCAGACTCTTATAAAAAAGCTCGGATTAAACATGCGACTATTTATGTCAAGAATCAGGTAGGTTTAAAAAATATTTTTAAGCTGGTTTCTTTGTCCAATACCAAGTACTTTGAAGGAGTACCACGGATACCGAGAACGGTTCTAGATGCCCATCGTGAGGGCTTGATTTTGGGGTCGGCTTGCTCCGAGGGTGAAGTTTTTGACGCAGTTGTTTCCCAAGGTGTGGATGCGGCGGTTGAGGTGGCCAAGTATTATGACTTTATCGAGGTTATGCCACCAGCTATCTATGCTCCCTTGATTGCTAAAGAGCAGGTCAAGGATATGGAGGAACTCCAGACCATTATCAAAAGTTTGATAGAAGTGGGAGACCGTCTTGGCAAGCCTGTTCTAGCTACGGGAAATGTCCACTATATCGAACCGGAAGAAGAGATTTACCGTGAAATTATTGTCCGTAGTTTGGGGCAAGGAGCTATGATTAACCGAACCATCGGTCATGGTGAACATGCCCAACCAGCTCCTCTTCCGAAAGCTCATTTTCGAACGACTAATGAGATGTTGGATGAATTTGCCTTCTTGGGCGAAGATCTAGCACGCAAATTGGTTATTGAAAATACCAATGCCTTGGCAGAAATTTTTGAGCCTGTTGAGGTTGTAAAAGGTGACTTGTATACACCTTTCATCGACAAGGCTGAAGAAACGGTCGCTGAGCTGACCTATAAGAAAGCTTTTGAGATTTATGGAAATCCGCTGCCAGATATCGTTGATTTGCGGATTGAAAAAGAATTGACTTCTATTCTGGGGAATGGATTTGCCGTGATTTATCTGGCATCGCAGATGCTGGTACAACGTTCCAATGAACGAGGCTACTTGGTTGGTTCTCGTGGGTCTGTTGGGTCCAGTTTTGTTGCGACTATGATTGGGATTACGGAGGTTAATCCTCTCTCTCCTCACTATGTCTGTGGTCAGTGTCAGTACAGCGAGTTTATCACCGATGGTTCTTATGGTTCAGGTTTTGATATGCCCAATAAGGACTGTCCAAACTGTGGCCACAAACTCAGCAAAAATGGGCAGGATATTCCGTTTGAGACCTTCCTTGGTTTTGATGGGGACAAGGTTCCCGATATTGACTTGAACTTCTCGGGAGAAGACCAGCCTAGCGCCCACTTGGATGTGCGTGATATCTTTGGTGAAGAATATGCCTTCCGTGCAGGAACGGTTGGTACGGTAGCTGCTAAGACTGCCTATGGATTTGTAAAGGGCTACGAGAGAGACTATGGGAAGTTTTATC
>CAUVUZ010000081.1:0-5590 GCA_963555095.1 uncultured Streptococcus sp.
ATGGTCAAAAGGGCGATTCCCTTGGGTAACATTCCCAAAAGGGCAGTCGATGAATTTACAACAGATGACTTGAGGGGCAAACCCTTTAAAATCAAGGCTTCTAACAAGAGAGCTAGACCAAAGGGAATGATAATCTTCCCAGTAAAACCTGCTAGCTTGTCCAGCGATTTCATGATACGAGAGTTGATCGGTTTTACGGTCTTGGCTTCCAGCATGAGTTTGGCAGCATAGTTTTCTGCCCCGACATGGTGGACTTGAGCCAAAACTGCGCCACTGGCTAGGAAACTCCCTGATAAAAGCAAGGCATCCACTTCCTTTTGCACCAAATCACTCTCACCCGTCAACATGGCTTCATTGACTTCTGCAAATCCTTCCAGAACCAAGGCATCACTAGGAATCTGCTCTCCAGCAGACAAACGAATGACATCTCCTAGGACCAATTCTTCTGGATCGAGAGCAACTTCTTGACCCTCACGAATCGTTTTGACCTTTTCCTTGGTCATGAGATTGAGCTTGTCCACCATGTGTTTGGCACGTAACTCAGTCACAATCCCAGAAAAAGCGTTAAAGCAGATAACAGCAAAGAAGACCAAATTGCTCCAAGCCTGCACAAAGACCAGCGCTAGAGCAATAACAAAGTTTAATGCGTTAAAAAGTGTAAAAACATTTCGTTTGAAGATTTGCCAAGTACTGGTACTGGCTGAAGCGGTAAAGTCATTGACCAAACCTTGAGCCTGTCTTTCCTTGACTTCTCTTTGGGTTAATCCCATTATCTTATTTTTATCCATAAATTCTATCATATCATTTTTTCTAGCAGAATTCTAATCTCATCCAAAAACTGTTGGCTGATAACTGAAAAAGTTTGCCAGTAGTCTTTTGATAAGGTATAATAATAAAAGCAATACAATCGAAGGAGAGCTCATGTTTTATACTTATTTGCGTGGACTGGTCATGCTGATCTTGTGGTCCATCAATGGCAATGCCCACTATCACAATACTGATAAAATCCCTAGTCGAGACGAAAACTATATCCTCGTCGCACCTCACCGTACCTGGTGGGATCCTGTTTACATGGCCTTTGCGACCAAGCCAAAACAGTTCATCTTTATGGCCAAAAAAGAGCTGTTTAACAACCGTATCTTTGGCTGGTGGATCCGTATGTGTGGCGCCTTTCCTATCGACCGAGAAAAACCTAATGCCTCTGCTATCAAGTACCCTATCAACGTCCTCAAAAAAAGCGACCGCTCTCTCATCATGTTCCCAAGCGGGAGCCGTCACTCAAACGATGTCAAGGGTGGAGTTGCCTTGATTGCCAAAATGGCTAAGGTCCGTATCATGCCTGTCACCTACACAGGGCCCATGACCTTGAAAGGCTTGGTCAGCCGTGAACGTGTCGATATGAACTTTGGAAATCCTATCGATATCTCAGACATCAAGAAAATGAATGATGAAGGGATTGAAATGGTTGCAGACCGTATCCAAGTAGAATTCCAACGTCTGGACGAGGAAACCAAGCAATGGCACAATGATAAAAAACCAAACCCACTCTGGTGGTTTGTCCGCATCCCTGCCCTCATCCTTGTAGTGCTTGTGGGTATTCTAACGATTATCTTTACCTTCGTTGCAAGCTTTATCTGGAATCCAGATAAGAAGAGAGAGGCTCTTGGTTAAGACAATGAGAACCGCTGCACAAAAACTCGATTTTAAGAGAAAATCCAGCAAGCCTTTCCATAAGAAATGCATAGCATCAATGTTTTTGGACACTTGTTGCTATGCATTTTTATGATATTTATCCCTGTATAATCAGAAGAAAACTCTACATTCTATATAGAAATTTTTTGACAAATTACTTTGATTTTGATATTATATTATTAAAAAGGGGAGGATTTTTATAATGAATCATAAACATTCTTTATTCAGGAAGTGCAAGTCTGTTTTATTGACGGTTGCTCTAGCATCTGCCTTTACAGCAATGGGACAAGTTGATGCTGATGAGGTAAAGAATCCAAGTCAAGTTGCTAATGATCTTGCTCAAGTAGGTTCAAATGAACTTTCCACTAAAACTACTCAAACTAATCAACAAATTTCCGAAACAGTTAAGGAGATTCAAGATAAAGTTAATGTCTCTGTAGTACCACTTGATAAAGCTCAACCTGGTGATATAGTTAAAGTAACTACTACTTCAACGGACGCCAAGGTAGATACTAAAGAAAACACAGCTGGTACAGAAGCAACTGCCAAAGCAGAGACTTCTGTAAGTGTTGAAACAACTCATTTAGCTGCTAAGGGAACTGCCGTTGGAGAAAAGACACCTGTTACAACAACAAAGACTGTTACAGATCACGTTAATACAGATGACTATGTAGCTAATGTTACTCAAACTATCAAGAAAACTACATTTGAAAAAGTTTTGAAAGAAGCAGATGTAATAATTACTAAACAAGCGGCTGGTTCTGCAGATATCGTCTTTACTATTGATAAGTCAGTTTCAATGGATTCTTCTATTCAAAATGTTGTACAGAATATCGAGAACTTTGTCCGTGATTTGGCTAATAAAAAAGTTGATGCTCGTCTTGGCTTAATCGCGTATGAGGCTGCTGACAATGTTCAATATTTCGATTTTAATGGATCTAAATTCACTAAGAATGTAGAGGAGTATATTAAGGCGCTTAGATCTATTCGAACATACGGCGGAACAGAAGAGCCTACAGTCCCTCTACATCATATTGCAACCTCAAAAGATTATGATTGGTCTACAGCTTCTAATAATCGTCGTTTTGCATTCTTAATTACTGATGAAAGTATTGATTTCCGTACTCCAGGCATTCCAACAGTAGAAGAGACTCTGAAAGCTCTTAAAGCAGCAGATATTTCTCTATCAGTTGTAGGGATGAGATACACAGAATCGACCTTCAAACCTTTAGTTGAGGGGACAAAAGGGCTTTATCTTAATATTAATCAAGAATTTTCTAGTCTTTTAAATCGTGATTTTACAAATCATGTTGTTAAGACTGTCCAAGAAGGACGTGTTTACCGCATCGTAACAGAGAAATATGACTTCTTAACAGAGGCGCATGTCGTACTTAAACCAAAACCTATCGGAAGCACAAAGGCAGTTTATCATACTTCTACGCTTTCTAATAAGGTATCTGAATTACCCAAAACTGGTGAAGAAGCATCTTCTAATTTATCCGTACTTGGAGTTGCCTTAATTGCAGTAGCCTCTGGTTTGACTGTTGGTGTTAAGAAAAAAGATTAAAGAGATTCTTTTCATATAGAAGGTAGAGGAAAGGAGTTTTGCACCATTTAGATTCTTTGCCAACTATAACAAGAAAAATAGTTAACAATGAGAGAGGGCCTCTTGGTCTTCTCTTTTAATATATTCAGAGCAGATTTCATATTCTACTCTATCATCTAAAAAAGATTTTGTCTCTCTTTCTTTAGAAATAAAGGAGTATTTTCTTTTATCGAATAAATTCATGATAAAAATATCAGTCTTCAAAAATACATATTCCTAATGTTAGTAATATAAAAATGACTGAGATTAAAGTGTGTGATTTTCTACAAATATCTATCATTTCATCAATCCTATAATATTCTTAATAAATCTCGTCTGCTCCTTTCCAATGACAATCCAGTCACTTTTCATTATAGAACATGTATTTTTCTTCATTCAAAGAAACTCTAAAATCATAAAAACGCATAATATAAGAAATTCAGAGAATTCAATATTATGCGTTTTATTGTGGAAAGTTTTACTGGATTTTCTCCTCAAATTTAATTTTTGCCTTGTCTCTTCTCTTACTTTATTCAATCTCCCATTTCTTTGCTAACCAGTTAGAAAAAGACACAAATCGCTCAGCCACTTGCTCATGATGCCCATAGGGATCAAAGACAAACTGACCAGTCGGATAACGTTTCTGAAGACTAGTATGGATCTGCTCAGCATAGACTGGTGCTTGAGCCAGACGATTGCTATGATGGGCTCCTTCTGTTTGACCATTCTGTAAATACAGTAAACAGTCCAAATTTTTCACCTTTTCTTCCTTACAATAAGTCACAAAATCAGGATACCAAAAGGAACCACAGATAGAGAAGACACAGGAGACCTTGTCAAAGCTGAAAAGACTGTATACTGCCACCAAACCACCTAGTGAGTATCCTCCATAAGCAAGGCGATTTTTGTCCAGACGATAAAGTGACTGCAACTTATCTAAAAGACCTCCAAATAAATGACCATGATAGGCATTTGCCTGACCGCCAAAATCTGGAGCCCCATCTCTCAGAGCAGATGCCTTCCATGGAGTATAGTCATCTAGGCGATTTTTAGAGGTCAAACCAACTAAAATCACAGATTCTGAAAGGGAAGATAGAAAATCCAAGTTTCCATCATTCAAGAGAATAGCTGGATAGGTTTGATTGGGATCATAAGTCGAAGGAAGGCTGACATTGACTTGGATTCCCTCCCAATCAAACTCATTATTTATTGATAAAGTCATTGATTTTCTCAAGGGAATCAATCACTGCTGGGCCATAGTCCATCAACTCATCGTAAGAAATGGTCATGATTTTTTGATTCTTAATTGCAGGAACGTTTTCCAAAACTTCATTTGCCTTCATCAACTCTACAGCGTTGGCATCCAATTTTTTATTGCGGTCGCTGGTTACATAGATAATCAACTCAGGATCCATTGACACGAGATTTTCCAAGGTCAAGCCTGATGTTCCCGTTGCAACGTTTGTATAACCAAGTTGATTCAACAAGCTTTCTTGCAAAGCAGACTTGTATGCACCAAAGGTTTCATCATTATAAGCAACCATAATCAAAGCCTTTTTCTTTTCACCTTGGCTTGTTGGATTTGCTTTCTTAACAGCATCAATTTTAGCTTGTAACTGGGCTGCGTATTCATTGGCCTTGTCCTGAACATTGAAAATCATTCCAAGATTTTTGACATCTTCTACAATATTCCCCAAATCTTGCTGAATTGTTGAGAGAGAAGCTTTTTGTGTATAAACTGGGATTTTGTTTTCATTCCAAGTGCTAACTGTCCCCAAGGATTTTTCAGAAAACATCATGTTTCGACCCATCACAGCATCTGGTTCATAAGAAAGCACTGTCTCTTGTGAGACTGTTTTTTTATCGCCAATTTGAGGAATAGTCGCAATCGCGTCCTTGTATTTGTCCGTCACAGCATTGTCAGGGTTGAGCATGCCAGCAATTTTATCCTTCAAGCCTAGCTCTAACAAGATTTCAGTTGTTGAAAGATTGTTGGTGATAACTTTTTCAGGTGCCTTGTCAAAGACTTGTTCGACTTCATTCCCCTTAGCGTCATAGGTCTTGACCGTGAGTGGATAAGTCGTCTCTGTGCTGGCCTTTTGACTTGTTTCTGTGCTAGACTGTGTGGTAGCTTTTTCTGTAGTAGTATTGCCACAAGCTGCCATAGTTAGGGTAGCTACTGTTACGAGTAAAATGCTTAGTGTTTTTTTCATCTTGTTTTCCTTTTCATTCTTATAAATAGTGAATCATAGCTTGCTGATCCTCGGTCCAAGTAACCTGACTTTGAACTCCGTATACAGTTTGCAATGACTC
>CAUVUZ010000082.1:0-5589 GCA_963555095.1 uncultured Streptococcus sp.
TTCAATCTTACATATTTTTCTTCTCACCTGTTATTTTTTTGAAAATTATCCTTTAAGAATCCGTCAGTCTATCCTTAACATTATATCAAAAATTTTACAGTCTTTCTCTGTAAAAATATATCAATTTAACAGATAGAGAAAGGAAGAAATTTTTGTTTCCTTATCCGAAAAAGAAAAAAACGGTATCTCCTCTGAAAGAAGATGCCGTTTTAATCTTTAAATATGATTGGTGTGTTCGACAATCCATTGCTCCATTTTTATTTTCAATCAGAAGCCATAGTTCCCAAACGTGATGATGGTTAGAAGAACCCCCTTGATCCAGTTGCCGAATAGTTGTGTTCCAGTCCCGTCAAAGTATAGACATTAAGCATCTACTACCTTGTGTTTGGTTTTCAATTTTGCATCATGCAAACCGCCCAAGGTGTTGCGATCCCCAAGGTAAGCCCGAAAATTATGGCTACTAAGATAGAGTATCCAATATAATCTAGGATTTCTCCGTCAAAATAACTTTCTTTCATTTTTGCCTCTTTTATTTTTTGACTATATTCTAGTCGTTTCCTAGTGTAACATTTTTACATCTGGACAATCTTACGGTAACTTCTAGACGTTGTCATGAAAATAGAGATATCGACTAAAACAAAAATTCCACAGATGGATAAGGTTATCATCAACTATGCTCACTCAATTATCAGATTCCTATTGGAAAATTTAATGCGAACGGTTGTTCCTATCCCAACTTCAGACTCGATACGAATCTGGTGGCCAAGTTCTTCAGAAATTTTCTTGGATAGGTAGAGGCCCAGTCCAGATGACTGCTGGGTCAAGCGACCATTGTAGCCTGAAAAACCCCTTTCAAAGACTCGGAGCACATCACTATTTTTTATCCCGATTCCCGTATCTTTGATACAGAGCTCCTGGCCTTTCATATAAATCTCTAACCCACCTTCCTTGGTGTATTTGAGGCTGTTTGAAAGAATTTGTTCAATGACGACTAACAACCATTTCTTATCGGTCACGATGGTTTTGTCGAGATCATGTAGATTGACCGTCAACCCCTTCTGGATAAAGAAAAGTGCGTACTTACGAACCATTTCCTTAACCAAGTCCTCCACTTGGACCTGTTCAAATACCAAGTCATCATGAAAACTCTCTAAACGCAAGTACTGTAAGACCAGGTTGGTATAGGAGTCAATCTTGAAAATTTCCTGTTCCAGCTGCTGCTTGACCTCCCGATCAGAGACTTCTGCTACTAAAAGACGACTAGCCGCAATGGGGGTCTTGATCTGGTGAACCCACAAGGTATAGTAATCAAGCAAATCCGTCAGCTTGCTTTGGGCTTCCGACTTCTTTTGATACAATTCAGACTCTCGCTCTTCGAGTTTCTCTGCCAGCGCACATTCCAGAGGAGACTTGGGGTCTCTCTCAGCATAGAGAACTTCCTGCCGGTAAATCTGGGCTTCTGCAAACATATCCCAAGCCAAAAATAAAACGGTCAAAAAACTACTGAGTAGCAAAAAATAAAGAAAATAATATCCTAGACTAGCAAACAGAAACTGAAAGAGAAGAACAAGAAAACCCAACGAAAAAATATAGACAAAGATGCGACTACGAGAGCGCAGATAGGCTAGAAAAAATGGTTTCCAATCAAGCATGTTTCAGTCCGTATCCTATCCCTTTCTTGGTTTCGATAAAGCCTGCCAAGCCTTGCTCCTCCAACTTTTTGCGCAAACGAGCCACATTAACAGACAGGGTATTGTCATCGATGAAAAAGTCGCTATTCCAGAGTTCCCGCATCAGGTCATCACGCGCCACTATATTACCCGCATGTTCAAACAAAACCCGCAAAATTTGAAATTCATTCTTGGTTAAGCTCAGGACTTCACCCTGATAGTGCAGGTCCATAGACTTGGTATTGAGAATGACACCTGCATACTCCAGCAAACTCTCATCCCGCCCAAACTCATAGGAACGACGCAATAAGCCCTGAACCTTGGCAAGGAGGACCTGCTGATCAAATGGCTTAGTTACAAAGTCATCCGCTCCCATATTGATCGCCATGACGATGTCCATAGCCTGATCTCTCGAAGACAGAAACATAATCGGTACCTTGGAAATCTTGCGAATCTCCTGACACCAGTGATAGCCATTAAAAAGAGGCAGGCCAATATCCATGAGGACCAAATGAGGTTCCGACTGGACAAATAAACTCAGCACTTCCATAAAGTCTTCTACCAAAACGACCTCAAATCCCCACTCAGAGAGCAATTTCCCAACTTGTTGCCGAATGACTTGATCATCTTCTACTAGTAAAATCTTGTGCATGCGCTCCTCCTTTACTCTTGTTCAAAATATCAAATACCTTAATAAAAAATCTATGGATTAGTATCCCTACTGTTTATCAATCTATTTTTCAAATCCAGATTAGGAAACGAAAGCTAAATAGAGAATAATCCCATTGATATCATACCTTATTTTTAACTATAGTTCCAGCCTTATCCTATATTTCCCTTTTTTGTGCTCATTTGTTCTGTGTTTCTTTTACTTAAGGAATAGATTTTAAATGAGCTATCTCATTAAGGTAAATGCCTTGTAAGTTTATGTAACTCTTCTGTTCATAAATGTAATTCTTTAAACTAATTAATTTATCCTTCTTATTGACAAGCCAGCCATGATTTGTTAGAATATGAATGAACAAATCAACGTATTCATTCAACAAAGGAGGTTAATTCATATTGAACAAAAAACAGGCTTTAAAAACAGCGGCTTATGAAGTTTTTTCGAAAAAAGGTTACAAGGCTACAGGAATTTCAGAAATTGCTAGGCAAGCTGGGGTGGCAGTTGGCTCTTTTTATAACTATTACGAAAGTAAAGAAGCCATTTTTCTAGACATCTATATAGATGAAAACAACCGTGTTCGCCAAGCTATGATCGAAGAACTAGATTGGGAAATTGATATGATTGATCTTATTAGCCAACTCTTTGCTCAGTCCAGAGCTCTCGTTTCTTCTAATAAAATCCTTGCAGAATGGTACAATCCTGCCATAGCAGATGACTTGCATAGCTACTATTCCTCAGAGGAAGGCAAAGTCGCAAATCCATTTCATCAGTTTCTAGTTAAAACTTTTACAAATCGTATGCAGGCTGAAGGGTACTCTCCAGAAAAGATTCAAGATATTTTACAGGTTTATAATCTGTTTTACTATATGGATATGCATATCACGGAAAAAGATTTTCCAGATATTGGCAAGACCGTTGAAATACTTGCAACCAACTTCATAAAAGGAGTTCTAAAATAAAGAATGGATTTCTTTATCTTTTGGAAAAATGTGAATGAATTATTTTATAGTTCATTCATAAAATTAAGAATAGGAGTCATAAAAAATGAAAAGAGGTAAAAAAATGTTTATTATCATTCTATCAACACTTGGAGTCTTAGGCCTTATAACTTGGGGCACCATCGCTTATCTTGGACGAAGCCAGACATTATCGATAAAATCCATCGAAAATCCCAGCGGAGATCTGTATTTAATTCACATCACAAAACCAAGTTATCAAAACTGGAAAGCTGGGGCTTATGCCAAGTTTACACTCCCTGATACTTCTTCTACTACTAATAAAAACGAAGCTAAGGGAGAGCAAACCAGTCGATGGCTAACCATTGCCTCAACACCTGATGAAGATGAAATCCTCATTTTAACTCATAATAGTGGTAGCCTCTTTAAGGAAACCTTGACACATTTACCGGCTGGCAGTGAGATTGAGATGAGTTGGCTGGATTCCTCTTTGACCGTTAAAGATACGAATCAGCCACTAGTTTGCTTTGCATCTGATGTTGGTATTTCTGCTCTACGCCCCCTTATCAAAGAATGGGCTGGTAAATGTCCGATTATTCTCAATCATTTTGACAAAGGAGTTACTATTTTCGATAATGAGATGAAAGAACTGGCTCAAAAGACATCGAATTTTACTTATAAAACGAGCGATGAATTTTCTCAAAGTCAAGAATTTTTAAAACGTGCTATTGATGAATACGGCAATCAAGCCAGCTATCTCATCACAGGTCAGCCTGATGATGTAAATGAGATGAAGAATTTTTTAAAGGAAAATGGAGTCGATAGCAAAAACATTCAAGTAAGCTCGTTTAGAGGTTTGAAATAGGAGCAGCCTGTCTTCCATATATCTGAATCAATCCCTACTAGGTCATCCAAACAAGCCTACTAGCTAATTCTAGGTAAATGTGATAGGATAAACATAGAGAAAGGAGCTTTTATGGCCAATATTTTTGACTACTTGAATGATGTAGCATACGATTCCTTTTATGACCTCCCCGTGAACGAGTTAGATGTTCTTGCCTTGACCGAATTAACCTACCTTACTTTTGATGGTGTAGTCACCCAAGAACCCCAGCGCCTCATAGATCTTACATCTCAAATCCCTAGAGAAACGACGATGCTGACCAATAAAAATCGCCTCCAGTTGTTGGATCAACTCTCTCAACATAAACGGTTTAAAAACTGCAAACTCTCAAACTTTATCAATGATATCAATCCTGAATTGCAAAAACAGTTTGCAGCTATGACTTATCGTATCAGTCTCGATACCTATTTGCTTGTTTTTCGCGGAACGGATGATAGTATCATCGGTTGGAAAGAAGATTTCCATATGACCTATATGAAAGAAATTCCAGCTCAAAAACACGCCCTCCAGTATTTACAGGACTTTTTGGCTCAACATCCTAACCAAAAAGTTATTCTGGCAGGACACTCAAAAGGGGGCAATCTAGCCGTCTATGCTGCTAGTCAACTCGATCCACTCTTACAAAAAAACATTGTCGCTGTCTATACTTTTGATGCCCCTGGGCTTCACAAGGAACTAACCGAAACAGCTGGCTATCAAAACATGATGGAAAGAACAAAAGTATTTGTCCCACAAGGGTCTATCATCGGGATGATGCTGGAGATTCCTGATAAAAAAATCGTCGTTCGAAGCACTGCCCTAGGTGGTATTGCCCAGCACGACACCTTTAGCTGGCAGATTGAAGACAAACACTTTATCCAACTGGATGAGACCAATAGTGACAGCCAACAAGTCAATACTACTTTCAAGGAATGGGTTGAGACGGTTCCTGATACGGAACTGCAGCTCTACTTTGACCTCTTTTTCGGAATCATTCTTGATGCAGGCATCTCCTCCATCAACGATCTTTCTTCCTTCAAGGTCATTGAACACATTCACCATCTCTTTGTCCAAGCTCAAACCCTCACTCCCGAAGAAAGAGAAACCATGGGACGCCTAACCCAACTCTTGATCGACACCCGCTACCAAGCATGGAAAAATCGTTAATGTATAAAAAGACTTTCTGATACTGTACCACACCAGCTTCTCTATCGCGCTTGACTTGAAGCCTGGTGCGGTACACTAAGAGGATAACAATAGCCGGCTCTTGCTGGCCGCTAGCCTCTCGGTAAAGCTCTAAAGTCCCTACACCATAGTCCGCAAGGAGTTTCTTACGACGGTTGAGTTCGCGCTCCATAATCCGCACAAACTTAGAAATCTTCTCTGCCTGATCCAAAAGCATGGTGTCTGCCA
>CAUVUZ010000083.1:0-5520 GCA_963555095.1 uncultured Streptococcus sp.
TAGCCGAGGTCTTGAATGGGCGCTCTGGTCGAAAAGAGGGCGTTCAGGACTCAAATGAGGAACTAGCCAAAGAACTGGCTGATATTATTCACTACACTGTCGCAATTGCGGCCATCAACGACATTGACCTAACCAAAACTATCTTTGAGAAAGATAAAAAAGCTGCTATCAAATATCAGCATGAAAGAGATTTAGAAGGATTTTTGGAGGGAAAATATCTATAGTGTCTTTTTTCCCCAACTTGTGAAAATCCCTGGAACGTGATAGAATAAAGGATAAGGGTTTTTAATAAATCATTGTTATAGAATGAGTGGATTTCTTTATGAAACGGTTTGAAGTAACTACAAAAATTGGCAGCCTCTCTGTTACTTATAAAAAGCAAAAGAAAGTGCTTGTTTGTTTAAATGGCGCAGGTTTGCTACCAAGTTATGAAAATTTTTCACTTATACTTGAAAAACTTCCTCCCACAATTGGTTATTTGACAATTGATTTTCCAAACACAGGTAGGAGTCCGATTCATGACCAATCTGGAAAAAATCTGGACAATCTTGTAGACGCGGTTTATGAAGTACTTGAAGGATTAGCGATTTCTGAATATATACTTTGTGTACATAGTTTGAGTGGAATTTTAGCTTGCAAATTGATGAACAAATCAATTAAGTGTCAGGCTTTAGTAGCAATTGAACCGACAACTAAAAAAGTCATGTTTGCTGATTTTTCAGAAAATCCTTATCCAGAAATGGAAGAGCAGATGGGACTGATTGAAGAGTGTGGCCCCGAAGTTTATTTTAAGAACTTAACTCAAGCAACATTTAGCTCTGAAACGAATGAAGAAATCTGGGAAATAATGCAAGAAAAAGGCTTAGAGTTGGAAAAGCAAAATCCAGGATTTCAGATATCTGGAGAGATTACTGAGGAAGATTTTGAGAATGTATCTATAGAAGCTCGTATTCCTGTTTTTATTTTTTGTCAGGCTTATAGAGAAAAAGAGTACAGAGAATCAGAGTATTGGACTTCCAATACTAAGCTCATTTTAGAAGGGAATCACCATTATTTACAATGGTCAGAATCAGAAAAAATTGCAGCCATCATTCGAGAATTGTCAGAATAAGATGGAAAGAAGGAGAGTACAGGAGACAAGATGAACTACTTTAATGTTGGAAAAATCGTCAATACGCAGGGTCTACAGGGTGAGATGCGAGTCTTGTCTGTGACGGATTTTGCTGAAGAACGGTTTAAAAAAGGGGCAGAGCTGGCTTTATTTGATGAAAAAGATCAGTTTGTCCAAACAGTGACCATCGCTAGCCACCGTAAGCATAAGAATTTTGACATTATCAAATTCAAAGACATGTACCATATCAATGCGATTGAAAAGTACAAGGGTTATAGTCTCAAGGTCGCTGAGGAAGATTTGAACGATTTAGATGATGGAGAATTCTACTATCACGAGATTATCGGTTTGGATGTTTACGAGGGAGATAACTTGATAGGAACTATCAAGGAAATCCTACAACCAGGTGCCAACGATGTCTGGGTGGTCAAACGAAAAGGCAAGCGTGATTTGCTTTTACCTTACATTCCGCCAGTAGTTCTCAATGTTGATATTCCAAACAAACGGGTTGATGTGGACATCTTAGAAGGGTTAGATGATGAAGATTGATATTTTAACCCTCTTTCCTGAGATGTTTTCTCCGCTGGAACACTCGATTGTTGGGAAGGCTCGAGAAAAAGGGCTCTTGGATATCCAGTATCATAATTTCAGAGAATATGCTGAAAAGGCCCGTCATGTTGACGATGAACCTTACGGAGGCGGTCAGGGGATGTTGCTCCGAGCTCAACCCATTTTCGATGCCTTTGATGCTATTGAAAAGAAAAATCCCCGTGTCATTCTTCTTGATCCTGCTGGAAAACAGTTCGATCAAGCTTACGCTGAGGATTTGGCTCAGGAAGAGGAACTGATTTTTATCTGTGGTCACTATGAAGGGTATGACGAGCGTATCAAGACCTTGGTAACCGATGAAATTTCCCTAGGAGACTATGTTTTGACTGGAGGAGAATTGGCAGCCATGACTATGATTGATGCGACCGTGCGCTTGATTCCAGAAGTGATTGGCAAGGAGTCTAGTCACCAGGATGATAGCTTCTCTTCGGGACTTCTCGAATATCCTCAGTATACACGCCCTTATGACTATCGTGGCATGGTGGTTCCAGATGTGCTCATGAGTGGGCACCATGAAAAGATTCGCCAGTGGCGCCTCTATGAGAGTCTAAAGAAAACCTACGAGCGCAGACCTGACCTGCTAAAAAACTATCAACTAACAGCTGAAGAAGAAAAGATGCTGGCTGAAATCAAAGAAAACAAAGAATAAAGGAGAACCTTATGCAAGTAATCAAACGTAATGGAGAAATTGCTGAATTTGATCCAGATAAAATTTACCAAGCTGTCCTAAAAGCAGCTCAAACAGTTTATGTTTTGACCGATGACCTGCGTCAAAACCTAGCGCAAGTTACTAAAAAAGTCGTTTTGGACTTGGAAGAAGCAAAAGTAGAACGTGCTACTATCAGCATGATCCAGTCAATGGTTGAGCACCGCTTACTTGGAGCTGGCTACATTACTATTGCAGAACACTATATCTCTTATCGCTTGCAACGTGATTTGGAGAGAAGTGGTTACGGAGACCATATAGCAGTCCACCTGCATTTTGAACAAATTCGTTAAGAAAAAGAGTGGGATGAAAAGCATCTCACTCTTTCTTAAATCTATTTTTCTGAGCTGTTTGTACAGTTGAAGGGACGAAACGAAGTCTTTTGATATCAGTGATTCGGATGATACGTGTCACATTTTTTGTAAAATTTTTGACAACAATCTGTTGACGACTGGTATCATATTTGACGATATCACCAGTGAAGCTTGTTTCAGCTAGTATGACATGAACAGCAGTTTTTTTCTGGATGGCTTGTTCAATTGTAGCAATGAGGGAGTCGTTTTCAGAATAATCTCGTACATCCTGTCCACTGAGAAAGTCTTGTATCTTATCTAAGACATGCTTGAATGTATATCTCATAGGCTTCTCCCCTCTTATATAACCATATTATATAAAATTTTCCTAAAATCTACAAGATTTTACGAATAGACTAGAGAAAGCATATCATATAAAGGAGTTAAAATGGCAGAATTTACATTTGAAATCGAAGAACACTTACTGACCTTGTCTGAAAATGACAAAGGATGGACAAAAGAACTAAACCGAGTCAGCTTTAATGGCGCTCCAGCTAAGTTTGATATTCGAACTTGGAGCCCTGATCATACCAAAATGGGAAAAGGAATCACCCTTACAAACGAGGAATTTCAAGTAATGGTGGATGCTTTTAAAGGAAATCAATAAAAGGATATTGAGTTTTTGACTCAGTATCCTTTTTGGGTTAAATTGAGAAGTATGCTTGTCCCCTAAGTCGTTGTAATAGTGGACGACCAATGAAGCTAATCGCAATGATTTTACCAAGATCAGGGAGGATAAAGGGAAGGACACCGACAGCGAGTGCCTTATCGAATGGCATACCAGCAAGGAAGTGGAGGCTGAGAATACCTCCGACAAAGACGAGGGAATCACCCAAGAGGTTGGCTAGGAAAATGCGGATATAGCCACTATTCTGATGGATGAGATAAGAGGTAAGTCCTGCATAGACAAGGTCGAACCAAAGATAACCTGCGCTTGGACCGACTAAAACGTGAAATCCTGCACCACCCCCTGCAAAGACAGGTAGACCAATGGCGCCCAGAAGGAGATAGAGAGCTACAGAAAGGACGGCTTCTCTAGGTCTAAAAACAGTAGCAATCAGACCAATCGCAAAGTTTTGCAGAGTGAAAGGTACAGGACCGATAGGGAGACTGATTTGTGCCAATACGGCGATGAGAGCAGCACCGATAGCAGGGATAGCATAGATATGAGCTTTTTTCAAAACTGTTAACCTCTTTTCAAAATTATAGTAACTATTATACTAATTTAGAAACAGAAGTCAACCTATTTTTGAAATCTAGGTAACAATTTTGTAACAGCCGATTTTGCAAGTAAAAAGAGACTCTTTAAAGTCTCTTTCAACAATTAGCGCATGGTTACAAATTCTTCAGAGGCAGTCGGGTGAATAGCTACTGTAGCATCAAAGTCTGCCTTGGTTGCTCCCATCTTGATAGCAACAGCGAATCCTTGAATCATCTCATCCACTCCGTAACCAAGTCCGTGTAGGCCAACAACTTTTTCGTCATCACCTGTGGTGATGAGTTTGAAGCGAGACTCTTGACGATGGCTTGTAACGGCAGAGTACATGGATGCAAAGCTTGACTTGTAGACTTTGATGTTATCTTGGCCGTATTCTTTGATAGCTTGATCTTCAGTCAAACCGACTGTTCCGATTGCTGGGTGTGAGAAGACAACAGTAGGGATAGTCGTGTAGTCCATCTTGGCATTTGTTTTTCCATTAAAGAGGCGTTCAGATAAGGTACGTCCTGCCTTGATGGCTACTGGGGTCAGTTCCTTCTCACCAGTAACGTCTCCAAGGGCGTAGATACCATCTACAACTGTATTTTGATACTCATCCACTTGGATAAATCCACGTTGGTTGAGTGTGACGCCAGCTTTTTCTAGCTCAAGACCATCTACATTTGGACGGCGACCAGTAGCCCAGATAACTTGGCTGGCAGTGTGACTAGAACCGTCTTCAAAATGAATCGTTATGCCTTGCTCAGTTTCTTCGAGCTTGACGGGTACCTTATGCGTGTGCAAAGGCAGGCCTGTTTTTTCCATTTCGTTGACAAGACCTTCAACGATGTAGCTGTCAAAACCACGCAAGGGACGATCACGACGGACAAACAAATCCGTTTTTACTCCTAGTGCGTGGAGAACACCTGCTAGCTCAACGGCGATATAGCCAGCTCCAAGAATCGCAACGGAGTCAGGAAGTTGCTCCCAAGCAAAGACATCGTCTGAGCTACCACCGAGTTCAGCTCCAGGAATAGTTGGGATGCTTGGACGAGCGCCAGTCGCAATCACGATATGTTTGGCACGAATCAATTCGCCATTAACGCTGACCGTATGAGCATCAACGAAATGAGCACGACCTTCAATCAAATCAACACCGTTGCGCTTGAAACTTCCATCATAAGATGAGCGAGCGCGATCGATGTAGGCTTCACGATTTTGACGAAGTTTAGCAAAATCAAATTGAACATCTGAACTCGTAAAACCGTAGTCAGGGCCGTAGTGGTGGAAGCTTTCAGCGATTTGCGCTCCATACCACATGATTTTCTTAGGAACACAGCCAACATTGACACAAGTTCCACCTAATTTTTTCTCTTCGATAACAGCTGCTTTAGCGCCGTGTTCACCAGCTCGGTTCATAGTGGCGATACCGCCACTCCCTCCACCGATGGCTATGATATCATATTCTCTCATAGAAAACTCCTTATAGCTTTGATAGTCATATTCTATCGTTTTTATTTTTTGAATGCAAAAATCTGCTACG
>CAUVUZ010000084.1:0-5327 GCA_963555095.1 uncultured Streptococcus sp.
TAGCTTTATCGCTCGTGGTGGCTTGATTATCGGTATCTGTAATGGATTCCAAGCCTTGGTCAAATCAGGTCTTCTTCCATACGGAAACTTTGAGGATGCCAATAGTACTAGTCCAACCCTTTTCTACAATGATGCCAACCAGCACGTGGCCAAGATGGTGGAAACTCGGATTGCCAATACCAACTCACCATGGTTGGCTGGAGTACAAGTGGGCGATATCCATGCCATTCCAGTATCGCACGGTGAAGGGAAGTTTGTTGTGACGGCCGAGGAATTTGCGGAGCTCCGTGACAATGGTCAAATCTTTAGCCAATACGTTGACTTTGACGGCAAACCAAGTATGGATTCTAAGTACAATCCGAATGGTTCGGTAAATGCCATCGAAGGAATTACCAGCAAGAATGGTCAAATCATCGGTAAGATGGGACACTCAGAACGTTATGAAGACGGTCTTTTCCAAAACATCCCAGGAAATAAAGACCAGCACCTGTTCGCATCGGCGGTTAAATACTTTACTGGAAAGTAAGATTTGTAGATTTTCTGATAGATAGTATCAGTAATGTAAAAGCCATGTAGCTCTAGCTCTTGGTGCTACACAAATAAAAATTAGGTATAAAAAATGACATACGAAGTAAAATCTCTTAATGAAGAATGTGGTGTTTTCGGTATCTGGGGACATCCAGATGCTGCGAAAATGGCCTATTTTGGGCTCCATAGTCTTCAGCACCGTGGTCAGGAAGGGGCAGGAATCCTCTCCAATGACCAAGGACAATTGAAGCGCCATCGCGATATGGGGCTCTTATCAGAAGTGTTCAGAAACCCAGCTAATTTGGATAAACTGACTGGAACGAGCGCGATTGGGCATGTTCGTTATGCGACTGCTGGTGAAGCTTCTGTTGATAACATCCAGCCCTTCCTCTTTCGCTTTCATGATATGCAGTTTGGACTTGCTCATAACGGAAACTTGACCAATGCCGAATCGCTCAAGAAAGAATTGGAACAAAGAGGAGCAATTTTCAGTTCAACTTCGGACTCGGAAATTTTGGCACACCTCATTCGTCGGAGTCACAATCCGAACTTGATGGGCAAAATCAAAGAGGCGCTCAGCCTTGTCAAAGGTGGATTTGCTTATATCCTGCTTTTTGAGGACAAGTTGATTGCGGCGCTTGACCCTAATGGCTTCCGTCCGCTTTCGATTGGGAAAATGACCAACGGAGCGGTAGTGGTTTCCTCCGAAACCTGTGCTTTTGAAGTTATTGGTGCTGAGTGGATTCGAGATTTGAAGCCTGGAGAGATTGTGATCATTGATGATAAGGGCATCCAGTATGATCGCTATACAGATGATACACAGTTGGCGATTTGCTCTATGGAGTATATCTATTTTGCTCGCCCTGATTCTAATATCCACGGTGTCAATGTCCATACAGCTCGCAAACGTATGGGGGCTCAATTGGCGCGTGAGTTCAAGCACGAAGCGGATATCGTGGTCGGTGTGCCAAATTCCTCACTCAGCGCAGCTATGGGATTTGCGGAGGAGTCTGGTCTGCCAAATGAAATGGGTCTCATCAAAAACCAATACACGCAACGTACCTTTATCCAACCGACTCAAGAATTGCGGGAGCAAGGGGTACGGATGAAACTGTCTGCCGTTTCGGGTGTTGTCAAAGGCAAACGTGTGGTCATGATTGATGATTCCATTGTTCGTGGGACAACCTCTCGCCGTATCGTTCAGCTTTTGAAAGAAGCGGGTGCTTCTGAGGTTCACGTTGCTATTGGAAGTCCTGCGCTAGCTTATCCATGTTTCTACGGGATTGATATCCAGACGCGTCAGGAGCTGATTGCTGCCAATCATACGGTCGAAGAAACTCGCCAAATCATTGGTGCGGATAGCCTGACCTATCTTTCTGTTGAAGGTTTGATTGATTCGATTGGTATTGAAACAGATGCTCCGAACGGTGGTCTCTGTGTCGCTTACTTTGACGGCGACTACCCAACTCCTCTCTACGACTATGAGGAAGAATATCGTAGAAGTTTGGAAGAAAAGACCAATTTTTACAAATAGGCGGATGATGATTTTCCATTAAAGGAAAGGAATGAACAAAATGACGAATAAAAATGCTTATGCGCAGTCTGGTGTGGATGTTGAAGCGGGTTATGAAGTAGTTGAACGAATAAAAAAACATGTGGCTCGCACGGAGCGTGCGGGTGTCATGGGAGCTCTTGGTGGTTTCGGTGGCATGTTTGACCTTTCAAAGACAGGTGTCAAAGAGCCGGTCTTGATCTCAGGGACTGACGGTGTCGGAACCAAGCTCATGCTGGCTATCAAGTACGACAAGCACGATACCATCGGGCAGGACTGTGTGGCTATGTGTGTCAACGATATTATTGCTGCAGGTGCGGAGCCTCTTTACTTCCTCGACTATGTGGCGACAGGGAAGAATGAACCAGCCAAGCTAGAACAAGTCGTCGCTGGTGTAGCAGAAGGCTGTGTGCAGGCAGGCGCTGCCCTCATCGGTGGGGAAACTGCTGAAATGCCAGGTATGTACGGCGCAGATGACTATGACTTGGCTGGATTTGCGGTCGGCGTGGCTGAAAAATCTCAAATCATTGACGGCTCAAAAGTAGCTGAAGGTGATGTTCTTCTCGGACTTGCCTCAAGTGGTATTCACTCCAATGGTTACTCTCTCGTTCGTCGTGTCTTTGCCGACTACACAGGTGAGGAAGTCTTACCAGAATTGGAAGGTAAGAAACTTAAGGAAGTTCTGCTTGAGCCGACTCGTATCTATGTCAAAGCTGTCTTACCACTCATCAAAGAAGAGTTGGTCAACGGTATTGCCCACATCACAGGTGGGGGCTTTATCGAAAATGTCCCTCGTATGTTTGCGGCTGACCTAGCTGCGGAGATTGAAGAAGACAAGGTTCCAGTGCTTCCGATTTTCAAGGCTCTTGAAAAATACGGTGAAATCAAGCATGAAGAAATGTTTGAAATCTTCAATATGGGTGTGGGACTCATGCTGGCAGTTAGCCCTGAAAATGTAGGTCGCGTCAAGGAATTGCTGGATGAACCAGTCTATGAAATTGGTCGCATCGTCAAGAAAGAAAACGAAAGTGTCATCATCAAATGAAAAAAATAGCGGTTTTTGCCTCTGGTAATGGCTCAAATTTTCAGGTGATTGCCGAAGAATTTCCGGTGGAGTTTGTCTTTTCAGACCATCGTGATGCCTATGTGCTCGAGCGTGCAGAAAAGCTCGGCGTCCTGTCCTATGCTTTTGAACTCAAGGAGTTTGAGAACAAGGCAGACTATGAAGCAGCCCTTGTCGAACTCTTGGAAGAACACCAGATTGACTTGGTTTGCCTCGCCGGTTACATGAAAATCGTTGGGCCAACCTTACTTGGAGCCTACGAGGGGCGTATTATCAATATCCATCCAGCCTATCTGCCCGAATTTCCAGGAGCTCATGGGATAGAGGATGCTTGGAATGCTGGGGTTGCTGAGAGCGGTGTGACCATTCACTGGGTGGACTCTGGTGTGGATACAGGCAAGGTTATCAAACAAGTCCGTGTGCCAAGGCTGGCTGATGATACCATCGAAAGTTTTGAAACTCGTATTCATGAAGCGGAGTACAAGTTGTATCCGGAAGTGTTGGATAGTTTGGGAGTTGCACGAAAATAAGAAGGAAGTCATAGATGATTTTGTGGCAAGGATTAAAAGTCATCTGCTAAGGAGAAATTTATGGGTTTGTTTGATTTTTTTAAGAAAAAACCTTCTAGCGAAGAGACGTCGACTAAAGATGAGGGAAAGATTGTTATCAAATCTGAAAATACAGATGATAGCGCTCCAGGATGGGAAGCCATCGATGCAGAATTTGATCGTCTTTATCCTGATCAGCCCAATCCTCGGCATTATGGAACGCTTGTCAAATATATGTTTGGTGGTCCAGATCCGCTTGATGGCATCAGTGTTTATGATGCGGGAGATTTTTGGCATTTTGTTGGCTATGGTTTGTCGGAGTTATACACAAAAGAAAGCTCGGACCCTGAATACAGTGGTTATGGGATTGAATTAACCTTTAAGTTAAAGAAATCGAATAGTGACGACGAAGAAGAAATTAAAAATGGCTGTGGCTTGTTGCAGTATGTAGCAAGATATATTTTTCAAACAGGTAAAGTGGTTTTGCCAGAAGAATACATTTATACCAAGCAAACGGTAGGAATTGATGCCCAACAGAAATCTAGTCTGACAGGATTTTTGACTGCTACTGATGATTTAGCTAAGTCTCTAGATACTCCGCATGGAAAAGTGGAATTTGTAACCTTAATTGGTGCGACAGATGCCGAATTGCGAAGTGTGTACGAAAGTGAAACTAGTAAGCTTGAGGTCAGAAAACTGTTAAAAGAACTTGGGAATCAGCTTACAGACTATGATCGCCAGTCTTTAGTTTAAATGATGTGAAAGCACCTCTTGATACAATGAAAGGAAACAACATGACTAAACGCGCCTTAATCAGCGTCTCAGACAAAGCGGGCATTGTTGAATTTGCCCAAGAACTTAAAAAACTTGGTTGGGATATTATCTCAACAGGTGGTACCAAAGTTGCCCTTGACAATGCTGGGGTGGAGACCATTGCAATTGATGATGTGACGGGCTTCCCAGAAATGATGGACGGTCGTGTCAAGACCCTTCACCCAAATATCCATGGTGGGCTCCTCGCTCGTCGTGATCTCGATAGCCATCTTGAGGCGGCTAAGGACAATAAGATCGAGCTTATCGACCTTGTAGTGGTCAACCTCTATCCTTTCAAGGAAACAATCCTCAAACCAGACGTGACGTACGCTGATGCGGTGGAGAACATCGATATTGGTGGGCCATCCATGCTTCGTTCAGCTGCTAAAAACCACGCTAGCGTAACGGTTGTAGTAGACCCTGCTGACTATGCTGTGGTTTTTGAAGAATTGTCAGCTAATGGCGAAACGACTTACGAAACTCGTCAACGTTTGGCAGCTAAGGTTTTCCGTCACACAGCAGCTTATGATGCCTTGATTGCAGAATACTTCACAGCTCAAGTGGGTGAAGCAAAACCAGAAAAGCTCACTTTGACCTATGACCTCAAGCAAGCCATGCGTTACGGTGAAAACCCTCAGCAGGATGCTGACTTCTACCAAAAAGCTTTGCCAACAGACTATTCGATTGCTTCAGCGAAGCAGCTCAACGGTAAAGAATTGTCATTTAACAATATCCGTGATGCTGATGCGGCTATTCGTATTATCCGTGATTTCAAAGACCGTCCAACCGTTGTGGCTCTCAAACACATGAACCCATGTGGAAT
>CAUVUZ010000085.1:0-5303 GCA_963555095.1 uncultured Streptococcus sp.
ATCATCAAGGCTGTTAGATGATCCTTGCTGACAAAGTCATCTGTTAACTCCATCAAGGCCACACTTGTTTTTGGGTCAAGGGCTGCTGTGTGTTCATCCAACAAGAGCAACTCTGGTCGTTTCAAGGTTGCCATCAAGAGACTCAAGGCCTGACGTTGTCCACCTGATAGAAACTCTATAGGGGTGTCCAGATGTTTTTCAAGGCCATTTCCAACTTTTTCAATGGTTGTCTGAAACTCTTCCCGATAACTTGATAGCCTTCTAGGAAGGAGTCCTCTCTTCTCACCACGAAACTTGGCAATCAAGAGATTTTCCGCCACCGTCATACGGGGAGCCGTACCCATCTTAGGATCCTGAAAGACACGAGACAAGTACTTAGCCCGCTTTTCAGGTGAAAAATGCGTCACGTCCTCGCCCATGATACGGATACTTCCACTTGTTAAAGGTAAGGTACCTGCAATAGTGTTAAAAAGCGTTGACTTCCCTGCTCCATTTCCACCTAGGATAGTAATGAAATCATGTTCGAAAATTTCAAGAGAAACATCATTCAGAATGATTTTTTCCTCGTCAAAGCCATTCGTGATGACTTTGGTAGCATTTTTTAATTCTACAATTGCTGTCATTTGCTAAACTTGACTCCTTTCAGGTATTTGCTTTTGAAGGTTGGAATCATGAGACAAACTGCCAAAATCAAGGCGCTGTACAAACGAAGATAACTTGTATTAAACCCAAGAGCAATTACTCCCCAAACGAGGAACTGATAAGCGATAGAGCCAACGACGATGGTCATGAGGCGCTCTGCCAGAGTCAAACTCTTGAACAAAACCTCACCAATAATCAAGCTGGCAAGCCCTACGACGATTACTCCAATTCCTCGAGACACATCTGCGTATCCTTCTTGTTGAGCAATTAAGGCCCCTGCAAGTGCGATGATCCCATTTGAGAGAACCAAGCCCATGAGTTCCATGCGTCCTGTATTGATACCAAAACTACGAGCCATATCAGGATTATCGCCTGTAGCGATGTAGGCTTGACCTAGTTTAGTATCAAGGAAAAAGAGCATGAGACCAATTACAAGAGCTACAAAGATTAATCCAGTCAGCAGTTGATTGAAATCTGAATCAAAAGGCAAGACATCCTGAATTTGCTTGGTTCCAAGAAGTCCCAGATTGGCACGTCCCATAATCATGAGCATGATGGAATGGCAGGAAGTCATAACCAAAATTCCTGATAAGAGGGTTGGGATTTTTCCTTTGGTATATAAGAGACCTGTCGCCATACCAGCTAGACATCCCGCTCCTACTGCGGCTAGGGTTGCTAAAAATGGATTGATTCCCTGTGTTATCAAGGTTACAGCTACTGCTCCCCCTAGAGGAAAAGAGCCTTCAGTAGTCATATCAGGGAAATTCAAAATTCGGAAAGTCATAAAGATTCCCAAACCTAAAATCGCCCAGACCATCCCCTGAGAAATAATGGATACTATCATAATCTTTCACTCATTTCTTTCTTTAGTAAAAATGGGAGGAGATGTCCCCAACTCCTCCTTTATCTTTATTCAATCACTTGTCCCGCTTCTTTTAGAACAGACTCAGGAATGGTGATACCAAGTTCCTGCGCTAGTTTTTTGTTAATCACTGACTTACCAGTTGAAAAGACATTAACTGGCGTATCAGCTGGTTTTTCACCTTTCAAAACTTTGGCAATCATCTTACCAGTAGCCACTCCAAGATCGTGTTGGTCAACTACTACAGATGCTAGCCCACCTGCTTCTACCATGGCAGTAGCACTTGGATAGATTGGTTTTTTAGCTGTTTGGTTGCTTGAAACAACTGTTGAGAAGGCTGATGCAATGGTGTTGTCAATTGGAACCCAAATCGCATCGACCTTGCTGGTCATAACATTAACTGTTGAAGCAATTTCATTGGTTGATGGAACGGCAAAGGTTTCGACTGTCAAACCTGCTTTTTCAGCATAAGCCTTGAATTCTTCTACCTGTGTTTTTGAGTTATCTTCGCTACTTGAGTAAAGAGCACCGATTGTTTTGACATTTGGTGTGAGAGTTTTTATCAACTCTACTTGTTGTTCAGCTGGGTTGTGGTCTGATACCCCTGTGATGTTGCCACCTGGTTTTTTCAAATCTTTAACCAAGTTAGCACCGATTGGGTCTGTAATAGCAGCCATGATAACTGGTAGATCTTTAGTAGCACTTGCAAGTCCTTGAGCTGCTGGTGTTGCAATCCCAACAACAACGTCGTTTCCATTTGCTACCAATTGTTTACTCATGGTTGCAACCTTGCTCTGATCACCTTCAGAGTTCATAAAGTCGATTTTTACTTGGTCGTCCTTATAGCCTTCTTCAGCTAGTCCATCTTGAATCCCTTGGTAAATCAAGTCCAAGGATGGGTGACTAACAAACTGAAGGACACCAACCTTAGCGACCTTTTGCTCTTCCTTAGCTGCAGGCTTGTTCATAGATGAATAAATCAAGCTAGCCACCACCAATACTGCTAATCCAGCGACAATTCCAATCAAACGTTTATTTTTCATATTTTTTCTCCTTTTAAATCACTTGTACTATACTCTTTTCACTCAAAACAAGCGACGCCATCGTTTAAATTCCATCATCATCCTCCTAATAGAAAAAGTCCTCACACAAAAAACTTGTGTGAGGACGTCGATGCGCGGTGCCACCTCAATTATAGGGAATATCCCTATCGCTCTTTCTCGCATTCACGAGTTGCACTGTAAGGTGTGCTCACCGAATTTTTATGATTTCAAATTCTTAATAACATTCAGCCCAATTTCATCAATTTCATCTATCTGTTTCCACCAACCACAGACTCTCTAAAAAACAAGCATGATTACTTTCTGAATGTTTAAATTATATCATTTTTCAACTACTTGTCAAGCTTATTTTTAGAATTTTTTAAACTATTCAAAAACTTCCCCTTGAAAAAGAGGAAGTTTAGAAAAAATCAACCTGAATTACGCAAACCGGTTGCAATTCCGTTGATAGTTGTATGGATCAGTCTTTCTTCGTCTGCTGACAATTCACCACGACGCTGACGTTTAATCAACTCCAACTGGATGTAGTTAAGGATATTAAAGTAAGGCATACGATAGTTTAGACTGTCTTTTAGGTAAGAGTTCTCCGCCAAGAGTTCGTCATAGCCTTCAATAGCTAGAATAACGTTCTTGGTCAATTGCCATTCATCTAAAATAGTGTAGTAGATAGCTTGTACTTCTTCGTCTTCACAGAGCTTGGCATATTCAAAAGCAATGTTCATATTAGACTTAGACAAGACCATGTCCACATTAGAGAGCAGAGATTGAAAGAAAGGCCAGTTTTGGTACATGTCACGGAGGATCTCAATATTATCAGGATCTTGATCAATAAACTCTTTGAAGCTTGAACCCACACCATACCATCCAGGGAACATGACACGGCTTTGTGACCATGAGAAGACCCAAGGGATAGCACGCAAACCGCCGATTTCAGTGATGGTCTTACGAGCAGCTGGACGCGAACCGATATTGAAGCTTGAAATAGCCTTAATTGGACTTGACTCGAAGAAATAGTCATAGAAATGTTCATTTCCAAAGACCAAATCACGATAGATATCATAGCTACGGTCCACTACTTGATCCATAACAGCTTCGTAACGATTTGATGTGTTGGTATCACTCTTCTTCTTGGTAATCATACGGTTAATGGCTGCAGAAACCAGCATCTCAAGATTGTAATAAGCAGCGTCTTTGTTACCGTATTTGTTTCCAATCACTTCTCCCTGCTCAGTCAGACGGATACGGTCCTTGATAGACTTGAGTGGTTGAGATGTGATGGCTTCATAAGTTGGACCACCACCTCGACCAACAGTACCACCACGTCCATGGAAGAAGGTGACCTTAACGCCAAATTCATCCCCAATAGCAGTCAGTTGTTGTTGTGCTTTATAGAGGGTCCAACACGATGACAGGTAACCACCGTCCTTGTTACTATCAGAGTAGCCTAGCATGATTTCTTGGTAGTTGTCTTTTGAAGCAATCCATTTTTTAGCCAAAGAAAGAGAGAAATATCTTCTCATGGTTTCTTCTGAGTGATCCAAGTCTTCGATCGTTTCAAACAAGGGAACAATCTGAACGCGGGCTTTTTGGGCATTCACCAAGCCGACTTCCTTCAGCATAATGGCTAGTTCGAGCATATCGGATACACTTGTTGCGTGAGAAATGATGGTTTGACGGATGACGTTTTCACCTAGTTTGTCCTTCAACTTGCGCGCAGCTTTAAAGATAGAGAGTTCTTTTTCAAGCAGTTCTGACTTTTCAGCATGAGTCGCTGAGAGGATACGAGGATCTTCTTCCAACTCTTTTAATAAGAGGGCGCATTTTTCATCTTCAGACAGATCGCTATAGTGGTCGTTGATACCAGCTGATGCTAGCAATTCAGCAACACAGGCTTCGTGAACACTAGAATCTTGGCGCATGTCGATAGAGGCAAGGTAGAAGCCAAAGATTTCAACCGCCTGCATCAACTCTACAAATTCTCCTGAAATCAGGTATTCACCTTTGTTCTCAAGGAGAGAGTCACGAATAGCCAACAAATCTTGATAGAATTCATCTGCAGTAGCATATCTTGGATGAACATCCTTATCTTCGATAAGATAGGTCTTGGTTGCCTGGATCTTAGCTTGGATGTCAAAGAGGGCACGACGATAGAGTTCTTTTTCACGATAAATGGAATTATCTTGAGACTTGAGCGCCATCTCACGAACCTTGTCACTAACATTCACAATACTGGTTGAAAGTGAGAATTCACGATAGAGGTTATAAATCTTCTCATCATAGTAGTTCATGATGACTTCACACTGGGTCAAGGCTGATTTGTTGAGGGTTTCCGCAGTTACGAAAGGATTTCCATCACGGTCTCCTCCGATCCACATCCCCATGGTAATCGGTTTTGGATGTTGGAGCTCGATACCTTGTTCCTTAGCTAGTTTCTTATATTCAGCCGTCAAACGTGGAACAGCATTCAAGAAAGAACTCTGATAGTACTCCATCACGTTGGTGATTTCGTTAGTTACCTTCAATTTCTTCTCGCGAATCATATCCGTTTGCATGATAATTTCAATGTAACGACGGAGATCTGTGTGCCATTTTTCTTTGTTGATCAAGCCTAGTTTGACATCACGGTACTTCCGTAAGAGTGTATGGATATGATTGGTTAAATCCAGCATACTCTTGCGTTGTACTTGCGTTGGATGGGCGGTCAAGACAGGAACGACATTTAACTTTTCTAAAATTTC